>JBARWW010000178.1:0-3586 GCA_049647005.1 Acidaminobacteraceae bacterium
ATACATGCTATATAATTGGGTCTGCTATTGGACCACACCCCTATCCACTAATGGTAAGAGAATTTCAGAAAATTATCGGAACAGAAACAAAGGCTCAGATATTAAAACTTGAAAATAGGTTGCCTGATAAGATAATCGCATGCATAGGTGGTGGATCAAATGCTATAGGTATGTTTTATCCATTTATTGAAGATGCTGAGGTAGAACTCATAGGAGTTGAAGCTGCTGGACTAGGTGTTGATAGTGGCCAACATGCAGCAACTATAACAAAAGGTGAATACGGTATTCTTCATGGTAATGCAATGTATATGCTTCAAGATGAATTTGGTCAAGTTAAAGAGGTATATTCTATATCAGCAGGCCTTGATTATCCAGGTGTTGGACCGGAACATTGTCACCTTAAAGATATTGCTAGAGCAAGTTATAAATCGATAACGGATAAAGAAGCAATTTCTGCATTTAGGTTATTATCAGAAGTTGAAGGAATAATACCAGCACTAGAAAGTGCTCATGCAGTAGCGCAGGGGATAAAAACTGCAAGTGAAATGGATAAGAATGACTTATTAATCATTAACTTATCAGGTAGAGGTGATAAAGACGTAGAGCAGGTATTTAATTATCTACAGGGGGATAAGTCATATGAAGATATCAACTAGAATTAGAAGAAAAAAAATGCTTGGAGAGCAAGTTGCTATACCCTACATAGTTTGCGGTGATGGAGGTTTTGAGAAAACAAGAAAGTTACTTGACTTGATAGAGTGTCAAAATCCTGCTGCTATTGAAATTGGGATACCATTTTCAGATTCGTCAAGTGATGGTGAGACAATTCAAAGCGCATCTAAGAGAGCAATTGATAGTGGCACAAATATAAATAATATAATTGAATTTTTGCAAGGATATAATGTATCTAGCAAGATACCAAAAATTATAATGACTTATCTAAATCCAGTTATAAAGTTTGGAGTCGATAATTTTTTTAGAGAGATAAGTCTGGCAAATGTATCAGGTCTTATAATTCCTGACTTACCAGTAGAAGAATATGAAATGATAAATTCTAGATGTGAGGCGTTTGGTGTTGAAATTATATCACTTATAGCTCCAAATACTACAGATACAAGGATCAAATACATTGAAAGTAGAAGTGGTGGCTTTTTATATCTAGTTACGGTCAATGGTACTACAGGAGCTCGGGAAAATTTTGATGGTGAAGTTTTTGAGCGCATAAAAAGAATCAAATCGATTGTGAAATTACCTCTTGTAGCAGGTTTTGGTATATCAACAAGAGATCATATTTTAGCTATGAACAAAGTTTGCGATGGAGCAATCGTAGGATCTCGTATAGTAAAACTAGCAAGTGATGATGATTTTGATGGTATAGTTGATTTGTTAACAATGAAAACACAGAAATAACTATCACGGATACTAAAATAGACCAAAAAAATTAGGTCTATTTTAGATACTTTACAATTTGAAAATGGTGATTTAATATAAAAAACTCATTTTATTAAAGTTATTCAATATCAGGATGTTTATATGGAACTGTGATTATAAATGTACTACCTTCGCCAAGGGTAGATACACATTTTATGCGTCCTTTTAATATATTTAGAACTGTATTGTAAGTTATATTTAGACCAAGACCACTTCCGCCAGAGCCTCTTTTAGTTGTGAAGAAGGGATTGAAAATTTTACTTATATCATCATTGGAAATACCTTTACCATTGTCACCTACCGATATTGTGACTAAAGAATCTTTTTTTCTAGCCGCTATAACAATTTTTCCTTCGTCATCATTATCAAAGGCATGTATAAGACAATTCATAACAAGATTAGTTAAGATCTGTGAATAAGCGCCAGGGTAACTAGTCAGATCTATATCATCATCACAATTATTTATGAGCTCTATATTTCTATTTTTAAATTGTGAATTCAAATTAAGTAAAATTTCATTTACATAATGATGTAGGTTAAAGCTTCTTACCGAATGGCTTGATTGATCTACTGCAACTTGTTTGAAGCTTGCCACCAATTCGCCAGCGTGCATAAGATTTCTAACAATGCCAGCAGCAGATTCATTTAGTGAGTCAAGAGTAGAATTAAAATCTTTTTTTGTAAGTTTACCTGAATTTGATTTATCAATTAATGATTTAACTTCTTTTTCAATAAATGAACTAGCTGTTAAACTAACACCAATAGGTGTATTTATTTCATGTGCAACACCAGCAACAAGTTCTCCAAGCAAAGCCATTTTACCTGATTCTATAAGTAAATCTTGAACTTCTTGAAGTTCAGTAAGTGTTTGATGTAAATTTTCATTTACATCTAGTAACTCTTTTGTACGTATATCAACTTTATTTTCAAGATCCTCATTAAGTTGAATTACAGAATTTCTTGCATCGTATATATTTTGACTCATAATATTAAAATGATGTGAAAGTTCTCCAATTTCATCAGAACTTGAGATGTCTATTTGCGGCATAAAAGAAGAAGAACTCTTGCCAACCTCTTTAAAAGCTAATTGAAGAGTTGATAGAGGCTTAGTAATTCTTGAAATTATTATAGCGAGTACACTAGTTAGAATAATTATCAAAACTAGCATTTGAACAAAATAAATTTTGGCGTTTTGATTATTTTTCTGATTAATAAAATACTTTGTCATAGAAAATTTGACGTATCCAATCTTTGCCCCATTATGGATAATGTTTTTTTCAATAGTGGTTAGTAATAGTTCATTATGTGCTTCGTCATCAAGTTTTCGTTCATATATAATGCCAAGTGCATAATCATAGACTTCAATTTGACTCACAGCCTTATTTTCAAAAAAAGCATCACAGATATTAAAAAGCGTTTCTGTGTTCAAATTCCATAGAGGTTCATCAAGTGAAATAGCGGCAACGCTTACCATAGACTCAAGATCTGACATAAATGAAAGATGGCTATAGTAATTATTGATTTTAGCGCCTATTATATTTGTTATTACAAGTGTTATTAAGATTGTTGAAATTGCTCCAACCGATAATTTTTTCCATATCTTATTAGGCTTTAAATTCACATTTATCCACCACGCTTTCATCTAGTTGTTGTTAAAGTCAAAATATTCCAAATTATATTTTTTGTATAACTCTTTTAGAGTACCATCTTCGCGCATTGTCTTAAGCGCATATTCATATTCTTCTAGTAATACTTCCAATTCATTTTTCTTGGAAAAAACTATATAGGAATATTCTGAAAAAATTGGCGGATTAACAATACTAATTTCATCTGAAATATCTAGACTTGCAATTATATTTTCGCCTGTAGATTTAACATCTATTGCTAAATCAATTCTACCATAAGATAAATTTTCAAAATTCTTTTTATTGCTACTTGAAGCAAAGAAATTAAAACCATCTCTTACTTTATATTCATCAAGTGGACCAAGTGAATAATCGCGTACATACCCAATTCTATATGATCTAAGTTCATTTAAATCACCTGTAAATTTAAAGTCGAAGTCTGATTTTTTAAAAATCACAGTTGGATAAGAAATGAATGGTTGACTATCATATAGTAAGTAATTAGCTCTAGATTCATTATAGTATATATC
>JBARWW010000179.1:0-2923 GCA_049647005.1 Acidaminobacteraceae bacterium
TACCATTCCAGCTGAAACCTCAATATCGCTATTTGAGCTAACGTCGGGAAGTTCGTGAACAGATATGCCAATTCCATGGCCAGTTCTATGAGTAAAGTATTTACCATAACCAGCTTTTTCTATAATACTTCTAGCAGCTTTATCTATATCAGATAACTTAACTCCTGGTGCTACACTAGCAATTGCCGCTAAATTAGCCTCTAGAACAAGCTTATATATAATTATATATTCATCATCAGGCTCACCTATAAAGAAGCTTCTTGTCATATCGGAGCAGTAATTATCTGTAAAACCTCCAATATCAGCTATAACGGCACAGTTTTTACTTGGAAGAGTATTATCTGTAATGTGATGAGGCTCACTAGTTCCTCGTCCAAAGCAGAGTATAGGATCAAATGAGAATGTTGTATTATGATTTTTGTAGTAGCTTAAAAGAGAATCTGTTAATTCTAATTCGTTTTTACCACTACTTAGTTCAGCAAATATATCAGACATGACTTTGTCGTTTATATTAGAAGCTTTAGTCAGTTTCTCTATTTCTACTTGGTCTTTAATCATTTGGACATTAGAAAGTAACTTTGCAATATGTGTAAATGTTAAAGTTGAATCTAGTTTTAATAAATCAATTAGAAACTTTGATGGCCAAAAATCGTCAATTGCAAAAGTTTCATTGCTATTAATATAGTCATAAATAAGTTCAATTGGATAATCTATATCATCATAAGTAACAACTTTAATTCCGTTAATTTCACCTGGAAGAGCAAATAGTTTATTTGCAATTATAATAGGGGCTTTTTCTTTAGACACAAGTAGGGCAATTAATCTCTCGCC
Source organism: Acidaminobacteraceae bacterium (assembly GCA_049647005.1). Lineage (GTDB taxonomy): Bacteria > Bacillota > Clostridia > Peptostreptococcales > Acidaminobacteraceae > JBARWW01. The sequence continues at coordinate 832 of JBARWW010000179.1, forward strand.
AGGATGAACCCATGTATTTGTTAAGTAAAAGATTGAACTAGGTGATGAAATTAGCCCTTGTGAGACATTATTATCAGCCATAGATTTTAGTAATTTAGAAATTCTATTATTAGTCATTTAAGCTTGTATACTGAAATTACAATAATTTAGTATAACTCTCCTTTCTACTTTGATGATTTATTTCTTATAATTGTAAGCTTGCCTTCAAGTATGTACACAAATTCTTTCAGAAATTGAATTCATTTTTTCCTCCTGCAATAGTTTTCATGTATAATAAATAAAAGTGCTATAACTTTATGTAAAAAATTATAACATACTATTGATTTAATTTGCATGAAGAAATCAATAGATAGTTTATAGATATTAAAAGCATGGTATAAATTAGAATATATCAGACTGGACTTTGTGGAGGTATATTATGAACTTAGATAAAACTTTAGAAAAAATCACAAAAGAATTCGAAAAACATAATATTAGATGGGGGCTTGGAGCATCAGGACTACTCAGTTTTTATGGGATTGTTGAGCATGCAAATGATATTGATATAATGGTTAGTATGCTTGATGTTGAAGAGGCTAAGGTAGTTTTATCTGAACTAGGCGAAAAAAAAGATATTACAGAATACGAAAAATATTCAGATCGTTATGATATATATACTGTTGATGATGTTTCAATTGATTTGATTGGAGGATTTACAATTAACAGCGAAAATTTTCAATATAAGTTTTATTTTTCAGATGATTTAATAGCAGAATATAAACCTATGCTTAGTGTAAAAGTGCCATTACTATATCTTAGAGATTGGTACTTTATGTATATTATTATGGGTGATCCAAAGTCTAGGACGATTCTTATGGAAGATTACTTTATACAAAAGAATTATCATGAAGATGAGTTCACAAAATTTTTGGAGTACGATTTAACAGAAGATCAAAAGTATCAGATTATATCACTTATGTATAAATTAAGAGCAAAGAGAAGGTGTTAAATGTTAGGTTATATATATAAATATAGCTATTCAGGTGAACTGTACGAAAAACAACATATCGATGATATCGAATTAATTTTATTTAATAATAGAATTCCTTATAAACTTGAAAAAACGGATAAAGGTCTAAAGGTTTATGTTTCACTTATGCATGAGGAAGTTGGTAGAGTAATAGTTGAAAATTTGAAAAGTGATAACCTTATATATAGAAAAGCAATTAATTATGAAGATTATAACACACCAAGAAGACGAAATATTATTAAAAAATTTGAATATCGTAAGGTAATGATAATACTTTTTCTTCTTATTTTTATAGTTTTATTTATGAGATCGTTACTATTACTAAATATAATGAATTAATAGAAAAAATGCGGAAATTTTGTAAGTTTTTTATCTAAAAAAAATTATTTTTATAATATAATATATGCAGATACAAAAAAATAGGGGGAATAAGAATGATATTATATACAGCTTACTTTACAACTGTGGACAAAGAGAAGGATAATGCAATATTAGATGAGCATTTAAAGTATATCTATAAGCTTTTAGATGACAAGGTTATCGTTGCCAAAGGTCCTTTTACTGACCATAGCGGTGGACTAATTATCTACAAGGCAAAAGATATGGATGAAGCTTTAGGATACATTAACTCAGATCCAGTTATTAAAGAAGCTTCTAGATCTGTTGAAGTTAAAGAATGGAAATCAACAATAGAAGCTTAAGATATAAATTAAAGGATGTCATATATAAAATTTTAACTATAATATAAGTACTCTTTTTCGAGAATCTTATCTATAGTTAGCATTTTAATGGACATCCTTTTTTATTTATGTCAAAAGGGCTAAATATAATTAAATAGTTCACATATGATTTTTTATAGAGAATATTTTGTAACTATATTAACCATCCTATCTTCTGATATAACAACTGCCATGCAGTCGATATAATCATCTATTTTTGCAATTGTTTCTATATAACGTATAGCAGAGTTATATCTAGAACCTCTTGAACTATCTCCATTTAGACTAGCCATTCCATCAAGTATGACACCAATTCCATGACACACTCCACTGACATCCATAAGTATGGCACCGTCTATAGAGC
>JBARWW010000180.1:0-12726 GCA_049647005.1 Acidaminobacteraceae bacterium
GGGTTAGTTCTTGGCTCAGGACTTGGTGTACTTGCTGATGAAATTGAAAATCCAATAACTATCAAATATGAAGAAATACCTCACTTCCCAGTTAGTACTGTTGAAGGTCACGTAGGTCAATTCGTAATTGGTGACTTAGAGGGTAAAAAAGTAATGGCTATGCAGGGTAGATTCCATTTTTATGAAGGGTATTCTATGAAAGAACTTACTTTTCCAATTCGTGTTATGAAAGCAATAGGTGTTACTAATCTGCTACTTACAAATGCTGCTGGAGGAGTAAATAAATCATACATTCCAGGTGATTTAATGATTATTACAGACCATATAAATATGGCTGGAACAAATCCTCTAATTGGAAGTAACTATGATGAACTTGGTGATAGATTCCCTGATTGTTCTACAATCTACGATAGAGAAATTAATAATCAAATTAAAGAGATTGCAAAATCTCATGGCATTAGATTACAAGAAGGTATATATCAAATGAATCCAGGTCCTACCTACGAGACACCAGCTGAAGTAAATATGGCTAGAGTTTTAGGTGCTGACGCCGTTGGTATGTCAACTGTTCCAGAGGCGGTAGTTGCTAGACATGCTTCTATGAAAGTAACAGGTATTTCTTGTATTACAAACATGGCAGCTGGTATACTTGATCAACCCTTACATCATGGTGAGGTTGTTGAGACAGCAAATATGGTAAAGCAAACGTTCATAACACTTGTAAAAGGAATTATACCTGTTTTAAAATAGTTTTTTTCAAGAACAGTTAAGTCGTTTCAAAGATGAAGATTATAAAACATAATTAGTTACTACGGATATAGCTATAATTCTAATTATGAACATATAAAAGTCATTAGCAGTGTTTTATACACTGCTAATAGTGTTAATATAATAAACTTAGAGTGAGATAGTTATTATTTTTTCTTACTTGAATCGTATTATTATATTTAAAAAACGAATATGGGGGAAAGAACTATGAGAATGTATGATATTATCGCAAAAAAAAGAGATGGTATTGAATTAACAACAGAGGAAATTCAATTTTTCATAAAAGGATATACAGATGGAAGTATTCCAGATTATCAAGCATCAGCTTTTTTAATGGCAATTTTCCAACGTAAAATGAACACTCGCGAAACAGTTGACCTTACTCATGCTATGATGAACTCTGGTGATGTAATTGATTTATCAAAGATTGAAGGAGTTAAGGTAGACAAGCATTCAACTGGTGGAGTTGGTGATACAACAACACTTATACTTTGCCCATTAGTAGCCGCATGTGGTGTGCCGGTTGCTAAAATGTCAGGTAGAGGTCTTGGTCATACTGGAGGTACTCTAGATAAACTTGAGTCAATTGAAGGATTTAAAATAGAAATTTCTATTGAAGACTTCATTAAAAATGTAAATGAGCATAAGATAGCAGTAGTAGGTCAAACTAGCAATATAGCACCTGCAGATAAAAAATTATATGCTCTTCGTGATGTTACTGCTACAGTGGATAACATTAGTTTAATTGCTGCAAGCGTAATGTCTAAGAAATTAGCTGCTGGTAGTGATGCTATTGTACTTGATGTAAAGTGTGGTTCTGGTGCTTTTGTTAAAGATTTAGATGGAGCAAAGGAACTCGCTTTAGCTATGGTTGATATCGGAACAAATATGGATAGACATACAATTGCTGTTATAACTGATATGGAGCAACCACTTGGTTTTGCTGTTGGTAATGCTCTTGAAGTTATAGAAGCTATTGATACTCTTAAAAATTGTGGACCTAAAGATCTGACTGAGCTTGTTATTGTTCTTGCTACAAATATGGTGCTACTTAGCAAAGTGGTAGAAAACTTAGAACAGGCAGAAGCACTAGTTAGAGAAAAATTAGAAAATGGTGAAGCATTCAATAAATTTAAAGAGTTTGTTACAATTCAAGGTGGTAACCCTGAAGTTATTGATAACCCATCATTACTTCCAGGAGCTTCTATAAAACTTGATGTTTTATCAGAAGTTGATGGTTACGTAAAATCAATCAAATCGGATGATGTTGGTATAGCGGCTATGGTACTTGGTGCTGGTAGAGAAACTAAAGACGACGTGCTTGATCTAGGTGCTGGAATTGTACTTAATAAGAAAGTTGGAGATAAAATTGCAAAAGGTGAAGTAATTGCTACTTTATATGCCAATAAAGATGAAAAATTAGAAGATGCTAAGACCCGTCTATTAAATGCTTATACATTTACACAAGACGAAGTCACTTCTAGAATGCTTATCAAAGCTATCGTAAGAAAAGACGGTACTGAGCAATTTGAAAAGTAGTATTAAAAAAAACAAATAAAGAACTTGCGAATATTATTTAGGCTAATGCTTGTTCTAAAATAAAAAATAAGGTCTCCGCAATTGTGAAGGCCTTATTTTTATATCAATCAATCTATTCGCCCATTTATAATTATAATATATTATGAACGATAGTCTCCATTAATCTTTACATAATCGTAAGTTAAATCACATCCCCAAGCAACAGCTGATTTATCACCATCATTTAGGTTTATCAGTATGTCTATCTCATCAGTTTGGAGTACTTTAAGTGCAGTAGCTTCACTAAAATCAATTGGAGCTCCTGATTTCATAAGTTCAATACTACCATTTACAGAACTAAAGGCTAAATCTACTTTTTCAGGGTCAAACTTTCCTCCGCTATAGCCAAGTGCACATATGATACGACCCCAGTTTGCATCATTGCCAAAGAAGGCTGCCTTTACAAGACTAGATGCTATAACAGACTTGGCAAGTAACTTTGCGCAGGCCTCGTTATCACATCCACTAAGTGTTACTTGAAGTAATTTAGTTGCACCTTCGCCGTCTTTAGCTATCATCATAGAAAGCTCCTTACTAAGTGCATTTAGAGCAACTTTAAAATTATCAAAGTCATCTCCATAAGAATCAATAACTTTGTTTTTAAGTTTTCCACTTGAAAAGGCAAATACTGTATCATTAGTACTAGTATCACCATCAACACTGATCATATTAAATGTATCTAGTGTCACTTCATCAAGTGCAGCTTGAAGCATTTCTTTAGAAATATCTACATCTGTAAATGCAAATCCAAGCATTGTCGCCATATTGGGGTGAATCATACCAGAACCTTTACTAACACCAGAAACTGTAGCAAGTTTACCACCAACATAAAATTGAACTGAACATTTCTTCTCAAATGTATCTGTAGTAATAATTCCTTTCGATATATTATCCATTCCATCTTTTGAGATATTTATAAAACCAGACTCTATAGCTGGAGCAATTTTATCCATCTCTAAAACCTTACCAATTATTCCAGTAGAAGCTATAAGTATATTTTTACTTGAACAACCAATCGCTTTAGCCGCACTCTCACACATTGTTATAGCATCATCCATTCCTTGTTTGCCAGTACATGCATTGGCATTACCACTGTTAACTACTAGCCCATATATTTTATCACTTGCTAAATTGGTCAAACTAACAACAACGGGAGCTGCTTTTGTAATATTTGTAGTAAATACACCAGCAGAAACTGCACCATCAGGAAATTTTACAAGCATAAGATCATCACGCTTTTTCTTAACTCCTGAGTAAAAACTTTCACCTAAAAATCCATCCATTATAATAAATTTATCTTTAATTATTTTCATAATACCCTCCTTGTAGGCCTTCCGATATGCTATATCTGCAAATAGTATTTACATTTTGTATAGCTTGTGATGCTGCACCTTTCATTAAATTATCTATAACGCTAACAATCACTATATTATTTGTCCTTTTATCGTAATCTACATATATGTGACATTGATTAGTATAAGCCACATCTTTAACCTGTGGAATTTCGTCTACTATATATACAAATTCACTATTTTTATAAAAATCTTTATACATATTGATTAATTCACTAGCAAAAGTATCAATATTGATTGTACTTGTATAACTATCATTTGACTTCAAATGGCTTTCAACTATAAACTCTTCGCTTGTAAAATATTCATTAACAAATTTGCCATCTAAATTTATATAACAAGTTGATGATATTCCTCTATTAATAGGTATTAAGTGAGGTGTAAATTGTATTTTAGTTGTAAAATCATATTTTGTAAGTATATAATCTTCTATTTCACCTATGTGGTTATGGTTCTTAAGAGCATAGGCATAAGTATTTTCATTAATCTCACAATATGAGTTCTTCATAGTTGCCTTATATCCAGCTCCACTAACCCCTGACATTGAAAATATGCTTATAGTTTCAGTGTGTTTTTTATAGGCCTCTATAGCCGGTATAGTAGCAAGTAGTATAGATGTTGCGTAACAACCAGGATTTGCGATAAGTTTTGATTTTGCTATATTATCTCCGTCAATATCTGCAAGTCCATATACAAACTTATCTAAGTCCTCTTCACATACATGCTTATCATCTTTCCACATATGTCTATTTTTACTTGATAGCCTAAAGTCAGAACTTAGATCAATAATATAACCATCAAAGTCCCTTATATTTACATAAAATTTAGCACAGTCACCATGAGGTAGTGCTAAGAATATAAGATCATAAGATTTGTATTTAGCCATGAAAGAATCAACTGATATAAAATCTTTTTCAATAGTTTCTTTATTTTTACCTATTAAGAGTGATATTTTCTTACCACTCCACGAATTTGATACCGCGTCCTCAAGCCTTAGAAACTTATGCCTTAAGACTAGCTTCATAAGTTCTTGACCTACATATCCTGATGCTCCTACAATTGCAACTTTCATATTATCACTCCTTTCAACATTAGCATAATTATACACACCTCCGCATAGAAAATCAACGATTTTTATAATTTTCTTGCATATTAATACTCTTTTATGTATAATTATTTAAAATATAGACAGGGGGAAAATAAGATATGAATCAAAATAGTTTTTCAAATACACTAATAGAAGCACTTCCATATATAGAAAAGTTTCAAGGTAAAACTTTTGTTATAAAAATAGGCGGTAGCATACTTGAATGTGAGAGTGTAAAAAAAGATTTAATTCGAGACCTTAGTTTGCTTTATCATCTTGGATTTAAACTAATCATCGTGCATGGTGGTGGAAAAGAAATAACAAGCAGATTAAAACTTATGGGCATGAAAAGTACATTTGTCATGGGACATAGGGTTACTGATAAAAGTCAGATACAGGAAGTAGAGATGGTACTTAGTGGAAAGATAAATAAAGAATTAACTCTTCTATTAAATAATGCTGGTGTCTGTTCGATTGGTATAAATGGTAAAGATGGTGGCTTTATAAAGGGAAGTAAGAAAACAATTATAAGTGATAAAAAAGAATATAATTTAGGAAATGTAGGTGAGATTACACATATAGATACAGAATTCTTATCAAAGATAGTCGCAATGGATATGATACCTATAATATCTCCAATCGCTTACGATGAAAAACATGAAACACTAAATATAAATGCAGATACACTAGCCGCGGCTATAGCTGGTGCTATGAAAGCAGAAAAACTAATACTTCAATCAGACATCGATGGTATCTATAAAGATTTTGAAGATAAAAACTCACTTATATCAATACTAAGTCTAGAATCAGCTGATCATCTACTTTCTAGTGACTCTATATCATCAGGTATGATTCCAAAACTATCTTGCTGCATAGAAGCTGTAAGAAAAGGTGTAAAATCATCTCATATAATAAATGGAAATACAAAACATAGCCTGTTGCTAGAATTATTTAGCGACCATGGAATAGGAACAATGATTCAGGGGGATAATTATGAATAATATAATGAACACTTATAGTAGAAAAGATCTAAACTTTGAAACAGGAAATGGTGCGTACCTTTATACAATAGAAGGTGAAAAATATCTCGACTTTGTAAGTGGTGTTGCAGTGAATATACTAGGGCATAATAATGAGATTATAGTAAATGCTATAAAAAAACAATCTGAAAAGCTAATACATGTATCAAACCTATACTATACAGACAATTTGATTAAGCTAAGTGAAATGCTGTGTGAAAAATCAGGTAAAAGTTCAGTATTCTTTTCAAATAGTGGTGCTGAATCAGTCGAAACAGCATTAAAGATAGCAAAAAAATATGGTAATCAAAAGGGTAAAAGCAAGATTTTGTATATGAATAACTCATTTCATGGTAGAACGCTTGGTGCTTTATCTGTAACAGGTCAAACAAAGTATCAAAAGTCATTTGCTCCACTTATAGAAGGAGCGTCGATAACTGAGTTTAACGACATAGACTCATTAAATTTGAATTTTACAAGTGATGTATGTGCTGTAATTATAGAATCGATTCAAGGCGAAGGTGGAATTATTTCAATTGATTTAGACTTTGCAAAACAAGTTCAAAAGCTGTGTATAGACAATGACGCTTTACTGATAGTAGACGAAATACAAAGTGGAATATACAGAACTGGAAAATTATTCTCATATGAACACTTTAATCTAGATCCCGATGTAATATGTGTTGCCAAAGGACTTGGTGGTGGCCTTCCTATAGGAGCAACTATAGTTAGTGAAAAAGCTGATGTATTATCGCCTGGTGATCATGGATCGACATTTGGTGGAAACCCACTAGTTACTGGAGTCGCGTGTGCAATACTAAGTCATGTAAGCGATGATAAGTTTTTATCTGAAAATGCTACTATAGCTGATAGTATTAACAGCTACTTATTAAAGAAAGAAAGTGAGTATTCATTTATAAAGGAAATAAAAGGAAAGGGCATGCTAATTGGTATTGATATAGACGGAGATTTAAAAGAATTTGTTAATATAGCTCAGTCGAACAATCTACTGCTTATCGGAGCTGGGTCTAAAACGATAAGACTTTTACCACCTCTTAATCTAAAAAAGAATGAGCTAGATGATTTTTACATCAAATTTGATACAATACTTAAAACTTTTGAAAATATTTTGAATAATTAAGATAGTTTATTCTAATAATGGGGTATCCTTATAGATGATATAGTTTAATATTATAAATTATTTCAACATATATTTAGGAGGTTCTAAAATTGAAAAAAGAAGAATTAGCTATTATTAAACAAGCAATGTTGAACGAAATAGAGGGATATGAATTTTATAAGATGGCAAGTGCAAACGCTGATCTTAGTGAAGTAAAAGAAACACTTCTTACGCTTGCAAGTGAAGAAAAGAAACATGTTGAGTGGCTTGAAGAATTATTCCACAAAATTAAGGATGATAAACTTGATTCACTAAATCTTGCTGAACTTGAAAATCCACCTTCACCAGGTATCTTTAAATGGGAAAAGGTTGACCGTAGTCATATAGGAGTTGCTGTATCTTCATTTGGTATAGGTATGCAAATGGAGAAGGCATCTGTTGAGTACTATGAGCAAGCTATGGAAAAAACTGAAATCAAAGAAGCTAAAGAATTATATCGTATTCTTGCGTCATGGGAGAAAAATCACTTAGAGATGTTCTCTAAAGAATATGATGTATTAGCTCAGGACTGGTGGGATGACCAAGCTTTCCAACCATTCTAATAAAACTAACTAAATAGACACTTAAAGGACAAAAGTAAATTTGATACTTTTGTCCTTTTTACTATAGTTTATTACTTTATTTAGGTATAATTGATACATGGGATGTGATTTTATGGATATTGATATTAGTAGTTTATTTGAGGGGCATAGTGACAAGCTTAAAAACTTAATAGGTGATATTCTTTGCCAATGTAATCGACATAGTATAGATATATATCTTGTAGGTGGATACGTTCGCGATTATATGCTCTCTGTATATAGTTCTGATATAGATATGGTTTTTGTTGGGGACACTAGTAAGATACTTGATTATATAGATAATAATTTTAAGAACTATGAACACAGTGAATCCTTCAAAACAATTAAGATAAGTATAGATAAGTTTGAGATTGATCTAGTCACTGCTAGAAAAGAAATCTATAAGACACCTGGTGCATTACCATCTATTACACCTTCAAATATAATAGATGACCTTAGTAGACGTGATTTCACGATTAACTCCATGGCATTAAAATTAAATAGTCCTGAGCTAACTCAGGTAATTGACTTAAATCTATCTAAAAAAGACTTAGAAGATAAGATTATAAGAGTACATCATAGCTTAAGTTTTATAGATGATCCTACTAGAATATTTAGAGCATTTCGTTATGGAGCTCGATATTCTTTTGATATAGAAGAGAAGACAAAAGAATTAATTGAAGAGGAAATTAAAAATCGTAAATTTAGAAACATCTCTTATATAAGGATTTTAAATGAAATTTCAAAAGATTTTAAAGAAATTAATTATAAATCTATATTAGAGTTTTATAAAAATTACGACATATATGATATAATGTTCTCTGATAGATTTCCTATAAGATATCTGCTAAGTATTCATGATAAATTCTATAATAGTAAGACTTATGATAGGCCATATTCTGGTGCAAACCTTTATAAAACTTCTATAAAACTATTTAAAGAAGAGGAATTGATTAATCTACTACTTTTAACATGCATACATCTTGCTGATAAAGATAAATTTGATAGCTTTGCAGAGAATATCAATAAAAAGATTAAAAAACTAGCTAGAAAAATTGCAGATATACTTAAAGTGGTCTACACGCTAGATAGTTTTGAAGTTTATAAAAATATGGATAAACTATCTATAGATGAAAGACATATACTATTATATTTTGTAGATGATATAATATTTAGTGAGATTTTAAATACAGAGATACTTGGGAAAAAAACTAAGCCACATGTTCATATCAGTGATATCCTAAGTAAGGGTATCGATAAAAAATATATAGGTGAGATTTTAGAAGATATTCATCACTATAAATTTGAGCGTGGCATAATATCTTCAAATGAAAAAACTTTAAAAGAATTATCACCTGAAAGTAGTCGCTCGGATAAAGATGATTTGAATTACTTAAATATAGTTATTGATAGAAGGAAAAGTTATTACTTAAAAAAAAGTGGGAAGTAGATAATTATGACTTATGAAATAAAGCTTGAACAATTCGAAGGTCCATTAGATTTATTACTGCACCTTATAAAAATAAATGAAGTAGATATCTATGATATTCATATACACAAGATTACTGATCAATATATGGAATATATAGAATGTATCGATGTAACAAATATGGAGTATACCTCTGAATTTTTAGTTATGGCTGCAACTCTGCTTGAAATTAAGTCTAAGATGTTACTTCCTTCAAGAGATCTTGATAACTTTAGTGATTTAATTGATAGTTCGGATCCTAGAACAGATCTAGTTCAGAAGTTACTTGATTATAAAAAGTATAAGGAGGCTTCTGTCTTCTTTAAAGAAAGAGAAGACTTCTTTGGTCGTATATACTATAAGGAAGCAGAGGATCTAGCTCCTTTTGCAAAAGTGATGACTCTTGAAGATTTAAATGATAATCTAGATCGTGAACTACTTATGGAAGGTCTACGACGCGTTCTGTTAAATACTTCTAAGGGTGATGATCATAGAAGTAACTTCTTTAAAAAACTTAAAAGAGATACTTTTACTGTAGATGAAAAGCTTTTTTATATAAAAGATAGACTAACTAGAGAGACTGAATTTACATTTGATTCATTATTTGCAAAAGAAAATTTATCAAGAGAAGAGATTATAGTTTCCTTCTTAGCTATCCTTGAACTATTGAAACTTAAAGATATAAAAATCAAACAAGATAAGAGCTTTGAGCTTATTATCATATATAGGAATGAAAATAAAGAAGAAGAACAAGCAAGTATATTAAATTAGGAGTGATACTTTGGGTAACAGAAGAAATATGAGCATAATTGAATCACTATTATTTGTTTGGTCTGAACCACTTACTATTTCGAAAATGGCATCCATACTAGATGTAGCTGCGGCTGATATAAGAATTGATATAAATGAGCTAATGGTTGAATATACGATGAGACAATCAGGTATACAGATAATTAAAGTTAACGACGCCTATCAACTTGCGTCAATCCAAGAGAACAGCCACTATATAGAAAAGCTTTGTAAAACTTCTAAAGGTAAAGGTCTTTCGTCTTCAGCCTTTGAAATACTTGCAATCGTAGCTTACAAGCAGCCTATTACAAAAGGTGAGATTGACTTTATACGTGGAGTTAAATCAGATAAGTCTATCGCCTCACTGATGGATCGCTCGTTAATAGAGGCAAAGGGTAGACTAAAAAAGATTGGTAATCCAATTGTATATGGAACTAGTGAGATGTTTTTAAAGTCATTTGGATTTTCAAGTTTAAAAGAACTTCCCAATATAGCTGACTTTGAGAACAGTGATAAGTTCTTTAATGCATTTTTAGATAGAGATGGCAGTTTAGAAACAGAAGAGGGATTAGATGGATAAGATGAGATTACAAAAGTATTTGGCACTAGCAGGCATTGCTTCAAGACGAAAGTCAGAAGAACTAATTGTTGCAGGACTTGTAAAAGTAAATGGCGAGACTGTTGTAGAACTTGGTTTTAAAGTTGATCCTGGTGTTGACCTAGTTAACTACGACGGTAAGATTGTAAAAGTCGAAGAGGAAAAGGTTTATTATAAACTTTATAAACCAGTTGGTTATATAACTACTTCAAACGATCAGTTTGGTAGGCCAAATGTTGTAGATATTATAAAAGATACTAAGTATAGAATCTACCCAGTTGGAAGACTTGATTACAATACATCGGGATTACTAATCCTTACAAATGATGGTGATCTTACCAACAAAATAACACATCCAAAGCACCATGTTGAAAAAACATATGTCGTTTCAGTTAACAGAAGAGTTTCTGATGATGATATAAAAAAATTAACAGATGGTATTGATATAGGTGGATACGTAACTCGTGAGTGTAAGGCACATGTGATAAGCGAAGAGAGAAGTGGAGCAATTGTTGAAATAACAATATCAGAAGGTAAAAATAGACAAGTCAGAAAGATGTTTGAGATTATAGGTAACCCCGTTGTTACACTAAAGAGAATAAAAATAGGCCGCATAACTTTAGATTCACTAAAAGATGGTGAATATGTTCGATTGTCTGAATCAGAGCTAAAGTACCTAAATGATCTTTAGATTACAATAATTCTTTAATACTTATATAAGTTAAGGTCTTATTCTTAATTTATAATATATACATGTGAGGTGATTAATATGATAACTATAACACCTGCAAAAGAATCTGATATAAAAGATATACTTTCAAAATATGATTATATTTTGTCTGAGAATCTAACTGAGCTTAAATATGAAAATACTATGATACTAGTCGAAGGTGGCAATATATACGGAGTTTCTTCATATACAACTACAGGTGAAATTGCTAAGATAAACGTTCTATATATAGATGATGATAAAAGAAGGCTTAAATTTGGCGATAGTCTTATAAAAGCTACGTTAAACCTTATTGATAAAAGAGATATCAAACGTGCTTACATTGTTATGAGCTATATGTTTGAAGATTTTCTTAAGAGTTCTTCACTTATAAAGTCGAGTGAAGAAGAATATATAAACGACCTAGCTAGTATATCTAGTGACAATAATCTTATAAATGAAAAAGAGATAATTTATCATGCTGACTTGCCAGAATTTTTTAATACCGCATGTAGAAGTACCCATAAACATTAGGAGGCATATATATGAATATATTAATCACAAATGATGATGGAATATATGCACATGGCTTAAGTTCACTTGTTGAGCATCTTGCAAAAGATCACAAGATATATGTTGTTGCTCCAAAGAGTCATCAAAGTGCAAAGAGTCACTCGATAACTTTATATGAGCCTCTTTACGTAAATGAGATAGATAAATTTACACACGAGAATATAAAGACACAGACTTCTGTAAGTGGAACACCTGCTGATTGTGTAAAGATTGCAATTGGAGAATTACTTAAAGATATTGATATAGATCTTGTAATATCTGGAACAAATCATGGCGAGAACTTAGGACATGACGTAATATACTCAGGTACAGTTGCCGCTGCTATAGAAGCTTCATTTCACAACATTCCTGCAATTGCATGTTCTTTAGTTGGAAGGCGAAATTATAATTTTGAACCTTCAGCTAAGTTTATAGCAAATAATGTTGAGACCTTAAAGTCACTTATAACGGATCCAAAGGTTGTTTTAAACATTAACTTCCCAAGTTCAGGTAACTTTAAAGGATGTAAACTAACAGAACTTGGTAGCGTTTCTTATTACAATGTATTTGACGCTAGAAAAAATCCTCAAGGCAAAACATATTATTGGGTTGGTGGTGAACCTATAGAAAATATTGAAGCAAATCATGAATTGACAGATGTTGGTGCTGTAGTTTCTGATTTTATATCTGTAACTCCCATAGGTTTTAGATTTAATTCAATAAAAAGTATAAAGAATTTTGATAATAAACTAAAAATATAAAAGTTTTTTTAAAAAAACATTTAGCAATAAATAGAAAATTCAAAACATATAAAAAAATCATTTTGATAAAATGCAATATTTCAAAGTGATTTTTTCATTTTTGAAGTGAGATTTTAAGGAAGTTTTGTCTATAAGATTATTGCTATTAGGGTATAAAATTAGATTATATAAAGATAAATGTTTCAAAGTACTTATATAGCCTAGCTTCAGAAAGTATATAATTATTTGATATAAATTTTGTTAAAATTAAGTCAATTTAGTAGCTCATAGTAATAAAACAATTAACAATCAATTGTGTATATAAT
>JBARWW010000181.1:0-8005 GCA_049647005.1 Acidaminobacteraceae bacterium
GCCCTATATGTTGGTGGGGTAGTTAAAGATGTGGATGGATTATTTTACTCGTCGCCAGAGGCTCTTGCGGAGATGGGTGTTAAAACAAAAATGCGTCATGATGTACTTGATGTAAATGTGGAAGCTAAAACTTTAAAAGTTAAGAATCTTTTGACTGGTCAAGAGTTTGAAGATGATTATGATAAATTAGTTGTAACTACTGGTTCGTGGCCAATAGTACCAAAGTTTGAAGGTTTAGAACTTGATAATATATTACTTTGTAAAAACTTTGAACATTCAAAGACTATTATTGAGAAATCAAAAGATGTTAAAAATATAGTCGTTGTAGGTGCTGGATACATAGGTGTTGAACTTGTAGAAGCCTTTGAGATGAATGGTAAAAACGTAACTTTAATCGATGCTGAGCCAAGAATACTTAGCAAATATCTAGACCGTGAATATACAGATCTTGCTGAGAAAACATTTCTTGATAATAAAATAAAGCTTGCTCTTGGTGAAAAAGTTCTTAAGTTTGAGGGAGAGGGTAGTGTATCTAAGGTTGTAACTGATAAAGGTAGTTATCAAGCTGAACTTGTTATTTTATGTATCGGATTTAGACCAAATACTGATTTGTTTAAAGGTAAACTTGAAATGTTAGCAAATGGAGCACTAATCGTAGATGACTATATGAGAACAAGCAATAAAGACATATTAGCTGCGGGTGATTCTTGTGCTATAAGATACAATCCAACTGGAGAAGCTGGATACATTCCACTAGCTACAAACGCTGTTAGAATGGGAACATTAGTTGCTAGAAACTTAGTAGAAGAGAAAATTAAGTACATGGGAACTCAAGGAACGTCAGGTATTAAGATCTATGATCTTAACATCGCATCTACTGGACTGACTGAGGAAGCTGCAAATAGAAATGGTATGGTAGTTAAAACAGTTAGAGTAGAAGAGAACAATAGACCAGAGTTTATGCCAACTTTTGATAAAGCTATACTAAAAGTAGTTTATGAAGCTGGATCAAGAAGAATAGTTGGAGCACAAATTTGTTCAACTGCTGACTTAACTCAGTCAATTAACACAGTATCAGTAGCTATTCAAAACAAGATGACTATAGATGAACTTGGATTTGTAGATTTCTTCTTCCAACCACACTATAACAAGCCTTGGAACTTGCTTAACTTAGCAGGACTTAATGCTGAGTAGAGTAAAATTAATGTAGAAAATAATAAGAAAAGCTAGTAAAAAACATTTCGGTTTTTACTAGCTTTTGTATTTTAAAAGGACTTTTTGTAACAAAATTTGATATGGATTTATTTACATTTTGTATTCAAATTATAGTTTCGGGATTATATCAACAGTTTACATTAAAGGGGCAGAAAATTGTTGATAAAAACTAACACTTCTAAAGATATCCACAAACAATTAAGAAGAACTTTCTATTGATTCATTTTCTTCATCAATAGAATTTGATTTTTGCATTAATGCCATAAGTACTTTTTCAGGTGTTACAGGTAATTCTGATATTCTAACACCACAAGCGTTATAAACAGCGTCTGCTATTGCAGGAGATACGGTGTTTATAACTACTTCGCCAATAGATTTAGCACCATATGGTCCAGTTGCATCGTATCCATCAAGAAGCTCAATGTTCAACTTTCCATAGTCTTTTCTAGTTGGCATTTTATATTCCATAAAGGTATCATTTATAAGTCTACCGCGTGAGTCGTACTTAACTTCCTCAGTCATAGCCATACCAATGCCTTGCATAATACCACCTTCAGCTTGAATGATAGCAAGATTTGGGTTAATTGGAGTACCACAGTCAACCACACCAGTGAATTCAAGAAGATCAACCTTTCCAGTTTCAAGATCTACTTCAACTTCAGCAAATCCAGACATATATGGTGGAGCAGCTTGCTTAGGTACATATGATCCAATAACTTGAAGCTGTCTATGCATTGTGTTGTATGTTATTTTGTTAGAGAAGTCTTTTAATGTGATTTCTTCTCCACTTTCATTATTTTTAATAATCGTATTCACAAAATCTATATTTGATACATCTGTTTTAAAGAATTCAGCAGCGGTTTCAGTAATTAATGCCTTCATTTTTTCACCAGCAATAATTACTGCGTTTCCAGTAGTATAAGTAGTACTAGAAGCATAAGCACCACTATCAAATGGTGTAACGTCAGTGTCTGCTGTATAAACGTTTATAACATCAAGATCAACACCCATAGAGTCGGCAGCTATTTGAACCATAATCGTATCACTACCAGTTCCTATATCTGTTGCACCAATCATAAGAGTAAAGTGACCATTGTCATTAAGTTTAATAGTTGCTGCTGCCATATCTATATTTGGTAGTCCAGAACCTTGTTGACTTATAGCCATACCAATTCCACGAACTTTTGTTGGAGAAATTATTTTGCGAGGGAATTTTTCATCCCATCTAGAAATCACTTTGCCTCTATTAACACATTCTTCAAGTAGACAAGAATCCATATAAATTGGATCAGGTCCGCTATCTTTTGTAGTCATATTTATAAGAGGTGTAGTTTCACCTTTTTTAATCATATTTATATCGCGTACATAAGTTGGATCAAGACCCAGCTCATGAGAGAGTTCATTGATTGCAGATTCTAGTGCAAATATGCCCTGAGTAACTCCAAATCCACGAAGTGCACCACCCGCAACATAGTTTGTATACATTGCTTTACCAACAAATTTAACAGCATCAACTTTATTGTAAAGTGGAAGAACTTTTTTACCAGCGGATCCAAATGTAGTATTAGCATGTTCGCCGTATGCTCCTGTGTTTGAAAGACCTTCCATTAAGATTGAATTGATTTTACCATTTTTATTGGCGCCAAGTGTTACGTTAAAAATCATTTGATGTCTAGAGTTAGTACCTCTAAATACTTCACGTCTAGTATAAACAATCTTAGAAGGTTTTCCAGTTCTAAGTGTAACTAGTGCTGGATAAAACTCCGCATTAGATGTTTGTTTTGCACCAAATCCACCACCAACTCTAGGCTTTATAACTCTTATTGTACTTGATGGAACATCTAGAGCAATTGATAGATGACGTCTAACATGGAATGGAATTTGTGTAGAAGAAACTACTACGAGTCTGCTATAGTGGTCCATATAACAGAAGGCTCTTTGTGATTCTAGCATTCCCTGAGCTTGTGCTTGTGTCTTATATTTTCTCTTGAATATAACTTCAGATTCAGTCATGGCCTTATCCAAATCGCCAAGTTCGAATCCAATTTCACATGCAATATTTTTTTCTTTATTAAATCCAATATTTATAGGTGTGTAGATATCGTCTTCTGGATGAACGATTGTAGCACTATTTTCGGCTTGCTCTACATCAAGTAGCGGAGTAAATACTTCGTAATCTACTTTTATAAGTTTCATAGCCTTCATAGCAGTTTTTTCATCTACTGCCGCAATTATCGCAACGTCGTCGCCAACGTGCCTAACATATTCATCAAGAATAAATTTATCATACGCACTTAGTTCTGGATAACATTGACCAGCACGTGTGAAGGGTATTCTTGGAACGTCTTTATGTGTAAATATACATTCGACTCCAGGCACTTTAAGAGCAATAGTAGTATCTATTTTTTTGATTTTAGCAAAGGCATGAGGACTTCTTAGAACTTTTATAATTAATGAATCTTTTGGTGCTAAGTCATCTGTATACACTGGAGCGCCTTTCGTAAGTGCTTTACCATCTATCTTTCCGATTGAAGTATTAACGTATTTCATTGTGCTTCACCTCCAGGTATTTTTTTATCGCCCTAAGCTGACTCTCGTATCCAGTACATCTACAAAGATTTCCATTTAAGTAGTGTTTGATATCTTCATCACTAGGTATACCATCAACTTGCGACTCAAGGTATGAGATACTCATAATAGTTCCAGAACTGCAGTATCCACATTGATCAGCGCCTTCTTCTATAAGGTATGAACCAATTAATTCTGCATCGCTTAGTCCTTCGATTGTAGTTACTTTAGAACCATCAGCTCTTGCACTAAGCATAGTGCATGAAAGTATGGCTTTATCATTTACGTGTACGGTACAGACTCCACATGCACCAGTGTCACAGCCTTTCTTTATGCTAAGGTAATTGTTATTTCTAAGCGTTTCAAGCAGATATTCATCAGGACTAATTTCAAAAAACTTTTTAACACCATTTATAGTAAGTGAAATATTCATTATAATAACACCTCCGTTAGAGCTCTCTTTACTAATACCTTGCAGATTTCTCGTCTATACTCAGCGCTTGCACGTGAGTTAGTTCCAAACACTAATTCTTCAGAAGCAATAATGCTTACTCTTTCAATTGTTTCTTTAGTATGTGGGTTTGAGTTAAGGTACTTCATAGCGGCACTTGCTAGCTTTGATCTATTTGGCCTAGCACCAATTGCTATATTAAAGTCGCCATTTCTTCTTGCAACAGCGCAGTTAAGTATTGCATAATCACCTTTAGAGTTTCTAAATGCTTTAAAACTAAGCTTATCAGCATCTTTAGGAAGAATTATATGTGTAAGTATATCCTTTGTTCCAGTTTCAAGTCCATTTTCAAAGTAATTATCTATATCGAAAGTTCCACTACTGTGGAACTTAACTTTTGCATTAAGAGCAAGAAGTGCAGTGTTTGGATCTGAAAATCCATATCTTGAGTAAACTGTTCCACCATAAGTTGCCATGTTTCTAAGTTGAATGCCAGTAAGATCTTTTACAGAGTCTTCTAGGTATGATCCGTATATTTCTTTTAAATATTTATTTGATTCTACATCGTGAAGTGTAGTCATAGCACCAAGTGTGCAGTGATCTTCGTATTCACAAATTGCTTCAAGTAATATATTCGATAAATCAATTGCAGTTGAAATTCTTTTGCTTCCCATCTTGATAAAAGCGCCACCGCCGATTATTTGTGCATTTTTAGCTTGTAGATAGTCATATGCCTCGTCCAATGTATTTGGCTTTACGTATTTTCCAATCGTTATCAAAATAGACATCTCCTTTATTGATAGTAATGATCATTCTAAGCCTAATATAGCTTCTATGATCTGTATTAAAATCATCTATTATAAACTACTTTTCGAGTAAGTTGTTTCCAAATTTAATATAATTCTAAGTAAAGTAAGTAATTATAAGCAAATTATTGTTTATCGAACTCTTATATTTGTTGCAATTATAAAGTATATTAAAGCATAAACCCTAGAGGTTGCCCCCTAAAGTTTATGTTCAATATTAAATAATTCTAAAAGGTGAATTATGCGTTTAGAATATTTTTTTATGCTGCATCTTTAATTTTTGCTTCTTCTTTTCCTTCTGGGAATACTACATTAAGTACAAGTGCAAGTATACCAGCAGCAACTACTGAATCACCAAAGAAGTGACTAAAGAAAGCGGGCATTCCAGCCATAGACGCAGGTACTTGAGCAAATCCAAGACCAAGACCGAGTGAAATTGCAAGGATTGTACCAGTTCTATTATCGATACCATCTTTAGCGACCATTCTGATACCACTTACTGTGATCATACTAAATACTACTGTAACAGCTCCACCAAGTACACTTGCTGGCATTGCAGCAGCAATAGCTCCAACTTTAGGAATTAATCCTGTAAATACTAAGAATACAGCTCCTGTAGCAACACAGTATTTACTCATAACTTTAGTCATAGCGATGATACCAGCGTTCTGACCATAAGCTGTATTAGGTAATACATTAAATACAGCAGCAAAAGCACTACCAACACCGTCAGCTATAACCGCACCTGACATTTCTTTATCTGTAGCTTCTCTGTTTGCACCAGAAAGTGTAATACCAGAGATATTTCCAAGAGTCTCAAGTCCAACTACTAGGTAAACAGCAGCAAACTTAAGGATTGCGTCTAAGTGGAACTCAATACCATATTTGAAAGGCATAGGGAATGCAAACCAACCAGCAGTAGCAACTCCAGAGAAGTCAACTTTACCCATTGACATTGCAACGATGTAACCGATTACAAGTGCAACAAGGATAGCTGCGATGTTAAGAATTCCTTTACTAAATCTTTGTAATAAAATGATTGTAACCAGTACTATCGTACCAAGTAATAGGTTTTGAGCTGAACCGAAGTCCGCTGCTCCAAATCCACCGGCAAAGTAGTTTATACCCGTTGGAAGAAGTGAGAAACCAATTGCGATAAGTACTGTACCTGTTACAACTGGTGGGAAGTATCTTCTAAGTGGTTTAAAGAAAAATCCCATAACGATCTCTGATAGAGAACCTATAAGTGATGCACCGAGTATACCTGGCAGGCCATATTGACCACCTACTGCTATTGCAGTTGGCACGAATGCAAAGCTCGTTCCCATTACTAGTGGAACTCCGGCTCCAATTCTTCCAATAGGATAAAGCTGAACTAGTGTTACAAGTCCTGCTACTACCATAGCACTTTGAATCATAAATGTTTTTTGCTCCGCTGGTAAACCAAGTACGTTTGCGATGATAATAATCGGAGCGATATTACCAGTGAACATTGAAAGTACGTGTTGCATTCCTAGAGGTATTGCTACCTTTAGTGGTGGCTTGCCATTAATGTCATAGATTGAAGTATTTTTCTCCATTGTTGAACCTCCCTTTAATGTATGCTAAAAATGCGTGCGAAACTTATTTTTTTCTAAAGTAATTTTAGCTATGTATAAGTTCTCGCCCCTGTCTTTAAAGATAATTAGATTATCCTATACTATTTTATAATTGCGACCTTACATTTACATTGAAGTGTTTCACACTTTGGAATGGAGTGAATATTCATATGTATCAAAATCCCAAAAAAAGATTTTGTTACTGTGTAATGTTTGTAAGTTTATATAATCCCCCACAATTATCTTTAAAAACAAAAAATAAAAGGCCAGTTCGTAAAGAATTTCTCTTTAAGAACTGACCTATTAAAGCTTGGATAACCATCTTTAAGTATTGTCTTTTTATTAAATTTTATATTAATAACGAATCTGTTTAGAAAAAGCGCAAAGTCTTTTTTTAACTCAGACAAAACGTAAGATGTTTTATTAATATTACCATAGAAAAAAAATAGATTCAACAGTTAATATATTAACAATTTTAAATATTTGTGTAAAATTCAAAATTGTCCAAATTTAAAGTCTATTTAAAACTTAATAGTGATAGTATCTTTGTTTTCTTTTGAATTTGTTGATACAAGCTTAATCTGTGAGCTTCTTTTTATGATATTATCAATGCTCTTTATCAAAGTTTCAGATGATTCCATATAGAAAATTTCTCTAAGATAATCTATAAGTACATAATTTGCATCATTTTGTATGATGCTAAGCTCATACTGAGTAAGTATGCCACTTGCGATAATTTCGATTTCTTTCATACCTAGAAATACTTTTATATCAAGTGGTCCTTTTCCGGTATTTTTCTTTAAAAAATGTGCAAATTCGCTTTTTATAGATTTTTCTATAAAAGATTTTTCTTTTAGATTGCTTGTAAGTCCATTTCTTGTATCTTCTTCATCTTTTGTATCCAAATTTGATATGGCATCGTGAACGGTATTTAATAAATCACGTAGATTAATTGGTTTTACGACATACTTTAAAATTCCGATATCAACTGCATTAAGGATAGTTTTACTATCAGAGAGTGCTGAGATAATGATGACGGGAACATTTGAACCAAGCTTACGAATTTCTTTAATCATTTCAAGTCCACCCATAATAGGCATCTTTAAATCAGTGATTACAAGATCGGGTTTATGTTCTCTAAACTTTTCAAGTCCATCAAGACCATTTACAGCAACTATAAGATTTCCAGTTCTTCGTTTAAAAAATTTAGATAACTCATCTCGATTAAAAGCCTCATCTTCAACATACAAAATTGTAATTTTTGATAGCAGGTCGTCTAGTGTTTTACTTGGCAACTTCTTCACCATCCTTTGGAATTGAAATTATTGTTTTTAAACCGTCTGTAGTATTTTCAAGTCTTATATAAC
>JBARWW010000182.1:0-2753 GCA_049647005.1 Acidaminobacteraceae bacterium
AACTTATATCTCGTGGAATGACTAATGCAGAAATTGCAAGTGAGTTATTCCTAAGTGAGAAGACTGTAAAGAACTATGCGAGTAGTATATTTAGGAAGCTTGATCTAAAAGATCGTGTTCAAGCAGCTCTTTACGCTATAAAAAATGATATAGAAAAACATAAACCAAAAGAAAAATAGGTGTTAAAGCTTAATAATACTAAAGTATGTGACTATAGTCCTAGTGTAACTAGGACTTTTTTACGTTCAAAAATAGGACTATTTGCTAGTAAAGTAGTGACTATATGCAGTGCAAAACAAGTCGGAAATTGTCTATAATTAACTCATAAGATAAAACAACTTAAATAAAACATTATTTTAAAACGGGAGGTAATATTATGTTATTAACAAATATTTTCAATTATTTTACAGGTTTAGTATCAAGAGAAGATGGTCAAGGTATGGTAGAGTACATTTTACTAGTAGGACTAATCGCACTTGCAGTAGTTGCAGTATTATTATTACTTGGACCAGCAATTGCAGCTAAATTTACAGAAGTAATAAATGCTTTATAATACTAAATACGATATTTGTTATAGACCTGCCTTGTTGGTACGGTCTATTTCTTTTTTAAAATTAATCATAAACTGTCGAAGATAGATTTTGTGGGCATGTTTATTATATTAGTTACTTATAAATAAAGGGTGGTGGCATGATGCATAAAGTATTAAATAGAATTAAAAATAAAAAAGGTCAATCAATAGTAGAGATGGCTCTAATACTTCCGATCATCATGCTACTATTTATGGGCATCCTAGATTTTGGTAGGATTATGAACTCACAAATTCAAATATCATCAGCGTCAAGAAGTGGTGCAAGACTTGCCGCGATAGGTAAAAGTGATAGTGATATTATAAATATGATTAGTATAAGCACAAATACATTAAAACCAGCTAATTTAATAGTAACGATAACACCAAATCAAGCTGCAAGAAGCAGTGAAGATATAGTTACTGTTTTAGTAGAATACGACATTCAAGTGCTAACGCCTGGAGTATCACTTATAACAGGTAATCCATACAGGTTATCATCGGATACCTCCATGATAGTAGAGTAGGTGCAAATATGAGAAAAAAAATTAATTTTCTAAAAATAAAAGTGAAAGAAAAATGCCAAAATAACAGAGGTTCTCTAAGTATAGTAAATGCTTTACTTATTGCATCGCTAGTTATGATAGCTGCATTTGTAATAGATTTTGGATTAGGATCAGCAATAGACGCAAAAATTCAAAACGCTGTTGATGCATCAGCTCTTGCAGGTGGACTGTATATAAAAGAAAGCGAAGCACTTGCATTTAGTAAAGCAAATGAAATTGCTCTTTTAAATGGACTTGTTGCAGGAGAATATGTGGTAAATATAGATATGACAGAAAAAACTGTTCAAGTTACAGCGACTAGGCACTTTAATACAAGTCTTGCTAGGGTATTTGGTATAAGTTCTGGAAATGTAAATGCAAGTTCAAAAGTAAAACTCGCGCCAGTAGGACTTATAAAAAATGGCGTAAAACCACTTGCTGTAGAAGATCAACCATTTTCATACGGGCAAAGGTTGGTGCTTAAGCTAAATGCAAGCGATAATGCATTTGGAAACTTTGGGGCATTGTCACTTGGTGGAAATGGAGCATCGATATACCGAGATAATTTACTATATGGATTTAATGGTGGTATAGCAATTGGGGATGTAATATATACAAACCCAGGTAATATGGCTTCTGTTATAAATCCAGTTAGGAATATGATAAACCCAGATCCAAACACTTTTGATAATTATTCAAGAGATTCTGTTCGTATATGGACGATACCAATCGTTGATTCTATGGATGTAAATGGATCATCACCTGTAACTGTTATGGGTTTTGCAGTATTCTTTATAGAAGACATAGGTCGTCAAAGTGGTCAAACAGAGATAACTGGTAGATTTATAGAGTACGCAACAACGGGAAGACATAGTGTGAGCGCAGGCGATTATGGACTTGATAGCGTTATGATAATAGAGTAAAGCGTGAATTTAGGAGGGTAAGATTATGAACATTAGAAAAATCATATTATTAGTATTTTCTTTAATATTTGCGCTTGTATTAGCGTATCTAGTATATAACCTATTAAGCACAGTTAGTGGTGAAGAAATTGCTATAGAAATCGAATATATAGAGGTGTTAGTTGCAAATAATGATATAAATGAAGCAGATATAATAGAAAATACCGATGTAAGATTTATAAAATTGCCAAAAGACCTTAATATAAGTGAATACTTTACAGATAAAAGTTTAGTAGTAGGTAGATACGCAGCAGAAAAAATTTACACAGGCGAATATATTCACAGTAGTAGGGTAATTGATGACTATAGTGATAAATTAGCAAGAGACATAGAATATGATAAAAGAGCGGTTGCAATATATACAGATCAGTACTCAGCGGTAGCAGATTTACTTAAACCGGGTGATAGAGTTGATTTATATGTATTTATACCAGAAAAAACTAGTGGTACTGAAATTATTCACCCTGATATATCAAAACTACTTATACAAAATATAAAAGTGTTAAGCATAGATCAGGATACAATTGGAGAAACACTTCCAAGAGAAGAAACACCAGATAGATACGCTATAACACTTGAAGCGTATTATAAAGATGTAGAGCAGATTGTTTTAGCTGAAAATATAGGATATCTAAAAATCGCTCTTAGACCTTTAGGTGATGACACAATTTATATAAC
>JBARWW010000183.1:0-9527 GCA_049647005.1 Acidaminobacteraceae bacterium
AAGTATCAGCGATACTAATAACTATTCCGACAGCAATAATGGGTCTTGCTACAGCGTGTGCTATTGTACTGAGTTTATTCTTCGCACTTATAGACAAATTAGTAATAAGTAATGTGTCTGAAGATAAAGACGAATATACTAAAATTGAAATAATAAAATTGCATAAGGGTATATATCTTTAAAAGTACCATGTATGAATGATATATATAAGAAAGAAATCTATTAGCCTAGATCCGATTTGGCAATTTAAGGAAAATATATTTTGTTATTAAAATAAATATTAAAAACATATTTTAAATTGTTTATCAAAAAAAGTGATTCTGGGTGAAAATTATAAAGCAAATGTAGATAAAATCAATGTATGCATCTAATATCAAAGTGTTCGCCCGACAATGATCGTAAAAACTAATTTATACTTCTTATTTTTTTGTAATTGTTAAAAAAATATAGTGTTTATAATTACTTAAGTAAGTGTATAAAAATCAAAAAGGAAATAAAAATTAATGTGTCATAATTAAAGTATCTATTTCAGTATTAAATTTAAATAAATTACCGTAAAGACAAATTTGGCTTAATAATTACGAAAAAAGGCAAAAAAAATTAGAATGTAATACGAAAAAATAATAAATGTTCGTGTTAATAGAAAAAAATGATTAAATAATATAAAAACTTTCTGTTAACTAAATTTTCTGAAAATAATTTGTAAAACAAAGAGAACTATGCTAAAATTTTAATAAGAGTTGCTTGAAAAGTTGAATATTTAACTTATACTATAAAAAAATGACGAAAAAGTCATAATTGTTAATTCGTTGTCAAATGTATTTTAATCATATACAAATATAAATTTATTTATATATTGCCTAGAACGTACATTTATGCTAGAATAAAAAACAATTATTACAGAATTACAAACGATTTGAATTGTTATAAGGGATATCATTCATAATTCGAATAATTGGAAAAAATTCTGTGATTGATAGTAGGGTGCTTAATAAATTATATTAAGCAAAATAATTATTTTAAGGGGGAGAGTATATATGGAGAACAACAACAATCTTCAGCCTAGAGACGGATTTGGATCCAAACTAGGTATAATCGCAGCGGCTGCCGGTTCGGCAATCGGTCTTGGTAACATCTGGAAATTTCCTTACATAACTGGTATTTATGGAGGAGCAGCATTCATTCTTGTTTATTTAGCGTGTATAGCATTAATTGGTTTACCAATAATGCTTTCTGAGTTCTTAATTGGACGTAGAGCACAAGCAAACACAATTGACTCATTCAAGAAATTAAAGCCAAATTCACCATGGTACTTAACAGGTTGGTTAGGTTTTGTATCAGCAGTAACTATTCTTTCATTCTATGGAGTTATTGCAGGCTGGACTTTAAGCTACGTATTCTCAGCAATCGGAAACAAGTTTGTTGGAAATAGTCCAGATCAAATCGGTGAAATGTTTGGTGCATTCATCACTAATCCTTGGCAGCCAATTATATGGCAAGTAATCTTTATGATTGCAACTGCTGCCGTAATTATTGGTGGAGTTAAGGATGGTATTGAAAAATATGCAAAAATTCTTATGCCATTATTATTAGTTATTATCGTTATTCTTGATATTAGAGCAGTAACATTACCTGGAGCATCAGAAGGTATTAATTTCTTATTTAAGCCTGACTTCTCTAAGTTAACTGCAGCAGCATTAATGTCAGCTCTTGGCCATGCCTTCTTCTCATTATCACTTGGTATGGGTACTATGATAACTTATGGTTCGTATATTAGTAAAAAAGAGAACCTTGGAGTTACAGCGTTACAAGTAACATTAGCAGATACAGGTATTGCTTTACTTGCTGGTCTTGCTATATTCCCAGCTGTATTCGCATTTGGTATTGAGCCATCAGCGGGTCCTGGACTTGTGTTTATTACATTACCAAACGTATTTATCCAGATGCCTGGTGGATACATCTTCGGTATCATGTTCTTCGTTTTACTTGCAGTAGCTGCACTTACATCTTCGATTTCGATCCTAGAAGTTATTGTTGCTTACTTCACAGAAAATTTAAAGTGGTCAAGAAAGAAAGCGGCTATCATTGTTTCAGCTGCAATCACAGCTTTAGGAGCATTCGAGTCATTAACTTACAGTGCTATCGACTTTAAACTTTCACTATTTAAAGGTGGAGAGTGGCACAGTTTTGCATTCATGGACTGGATGATTGAAATGTCAGACTTACTACTTCCAATTGGCGGATTATTTATCGCTCTATTTGTAGGGTGGGTAATGCTTGATAAAGACGTTCTTGATGAAGTATCTGATGGCGGAAAAATTTCAGTTCCTTGGTATGGCGCATTTAAATTTATATTAAAATATCTTGCTCCAATACTAATTGTACTTACATTTGTAAATATGGTATTTGGTATATTATAATATCTAACATAAAAAAAGGATATCTATTATGGATATCCTTTTTTAATTGAATAAAATGATTAGCCAATTAACTTTTCAATTAGTTTTACAAAATGAAAAGTTTTACTAATCTAAAGAAAATACTAGTGGAATTTATACTTCGCTAGTATTTTCTTTTTTGAAAGTGAATTTTACTTATTTTGCATTACTTATATAGATAGAATTATCATAAAACCACCAAGTAAAGCAAAAGGTGATAGTTTGCTGTTAGTAAACATACAGTCAAAGGTAACTGTAAAACGGGCATTAGAGTTAAAATAGTACTAGGTCTAGTTGCGCTTGTATTAAGCTGTGCTCTATTTTGTATGATAAAAGCAGTATATGTACCCAGTATAGCAAAGAGGAGTATAGATGGTGTAATAAGCGTGCTAAGAGATAAAGTTAAATTTTCAAATATAAGAACATATATAAGACTTAAAATCTTATAACAAAATCAATAAAAGAGTACAAATTACTTTAATTCAAAAAAGTAAAACGACTAGTTGGTTAGGCTAGTCGTTTCAAAGATATAATGGGAAAGAAGTAATGAGAGTTGTAATAGAGCGGATATTCTCTAATTACAAAACTTTACTATCTATTAAGTTTATAACCATTAAAAACGGTTATTTCCTCGCAGTAGTCGCAAAGATACTCTGGTGTATCTTCAGTTTCCAAAAGCTTGAAGCTTGGATCAATGTAATCATCACAGTTTGTAATACATCTTGGATTGTCACATTTGAAAAGTCCGTGTACAACTTCAGGCAGTATAACTTTATGCTTTTGAACCACAACATTGTTTTTGATAATGTTGATTGTTATATTTGGATCGATAAGACCGATTTTATTAAAGTCCATCTCAAATTTATCTTCTATTTTAATGATATCTTTCTTGCCAAGCTGACTGCTATCAACGTTCATAACAAGTACAACTGGAACATTCATTTCGCTTAGCATAAGCTGGCTAAAAATTTTCAGTCCATTATTTGCTTTAATATGATCAATAACTATTCCATCTTTAATTCCAGTTACTTCTAACATATTACTCCACCTCCAGCAGTTTTGAAATTAGAGCCATTCTTACGAATACTCCCATTCTTGATTGTTCAAAGTAAACAGCTCTCTCATCGCTATCTACCTCATAAGAAATTTCATTAACTCTTGGAAGAGGATGCATAATAATCATATCATCTTTAGCATTTTTGATTTTACTATTAGTCAAAATATATGAATTCTTTAATCTTAAATAGTCTTCTTCGTTAAAGAATCTTTCTTTTTGAATTCTAGTCATATATAAAACATCCATTTGATCAATTACTTCATCAAGGGATTCAACTTCGATAAATTCTGTCTTGTACTTTGTTATTAGTTGTCTCTTAAGTCCTTCAGGTAAACGAAGTTCTTTAGGAGAAACCAATATAAACTTATTGCCTTCAAATCTAGAAAGTGTTTTTATTAGTGAATGAACAGTTCTACCATATTTCAAGTCTCCGCAGAGCCCAATAGTGTGTCCGGTAAGATTTTGTTTAAATCTCTTGATTGTGACCAAATCAGTAAGTGTTTGTGTTGGATGTTGATGACCACCGTCTCCGCCATTGATAATAGGAACCTCGCTAACAAGTGAAGCAAGTTTCGGAGCACCTTCTTTAGGATGTCTCATAACGATGATATCTGAGTAAAAACTCATGACTTTTATAGTATCAGCAAGGCTCTCGCCTTTTGAAGCTGAGCTAGTATTTGCATCCGCAAATCCAAGGATTTCACCACCGAGTCTAAGCATAGCGCTATCAAAGCTAAATTTTGTTCTAGTACTAGGCTCGAAAAATAATGAAGCCATAATTTTCCCCTTACATAGCGTTGAATACGCCTTTGGTGAATTGAACATTTTTATTCCTAAATCAACTAAATTCTCGATTTCTACATTCGATAAATCATCAGGTTCAATCAGATGTCTGATTTTTTCCATATTTAATTGCCTCCTTTTTGATCTCGCAGTATCAATTTAAAGGTGTAAGAAGATTTAAAGCAACTTACATCTTTGCAACCTCTCGGGTTGAGTAAAGGTAAAAGTATCTATATTAAATTACAAAATGTGAGTTTGGAGCTTAAAAACTTCGCTCTTAACTAGTACATTTTGAATAATATTAACACATCTAAATTTGTCAGTCAACTGTAATGCCAAATAAAAAAATCGTAATTCAAATAAAAAATAGGAGTATATTATAGTATGAAGAGATGAATCTAAAAGATAAAAAAAATATGAATAAGAGGTGCGAATGTTGATAATGCAAGTTTGTGTTGAAAAATAGCTTGTGATAAAAATAGTTAATAACTCTGTTAACTAAATGTAGATCATAATCAACTCAACTGACAAGTTATGATTCTAAGTTGCAAAGTCGCGCTAGTAAAGCTAGAAACTATATGTTGACATTAAATTATTACTATGATAAATTGGGTTAAATTAAATATGAAAAACCTTTAATCAGGTACGAGAGACTTGCAAGGTAAAAGAAAAGTATAAGTTTGAGCAAAATTAAGCTTTGTTTAGAAGCGCTTATGCATATTGTTGCGTTCAAATTTGCTTGTGTTTAACTATTAGTAACTCCACCTGATTATAATTAGGTGGAGTTTTTTGTATTTCAAAACATTTTATATAGATGAGGAGGACATATGATACTTCTGAAAAATGGATTCCTAGTAGATCCAGAAGGCAAAGTAAGTGGTATAAAAGATATTCTAATTAGTGACAAGGTTATTGTTAAAATTGAAAATAATATGAAAGTTAATAATACTATAACTAAAGAAATTGATTGCAGTGGGCTTACGATTACTCCAGGACTAATAGATGTACATGTTCATCTTAGAGAACCAGGCTTTTCAAGCAAAGAGACAATTGAAAGCGGAACTAATGCAGCACTCAAAGGTGGATTTACTGATATTGTAGTTATGCCAAACACAAATCCAAGAATTACAGATATAGAAACACTAAATATTGCAAATGAGATGATAAAAAAATCAGCTGTAATTAACGTGCACCAATCAGCAGGTATATCATTAAACTTAGACTCAAAACATTCAGTGGATTATAAGTCCTTGTATGATCATGGAATTAGGGTATTTACTGACGACGGATATACAACTATGGACGAAAATATTATGTTATCTGCTTTAGAATTTACAGAAGATACTGAAGCTTTGGTAATGAGTCATTGTGAAGATCATAACCATAGTTTGAGTTATAAAGCTAAACCAAGTCCGAACTTTGTAGAAAGTAATATTGTAAAGAGAGACATTGAACTATGTAAGAGCAAACATATGAAGCTACACCTAACACATGTAAGTACGCTTGAATCACTTAAGTTGATAGATGAAGCCAAGAAGAATGGACTAAATGTAACATGCGATGTTACACCCCATCACATAGCACTAGATAATGAAGATATTGATGTTCTCAATCCAATTTACAAAGTGAATCCTCCTATTAGGGCAAAGGAAGATGTAGATTATCTAACCGAGGGTATATTAAACGGTCTTGTAGATATGATTGCATCCGACCACGCACCACATGAAATGAGTACGAAATGTGGAAAGTATGAGGAGTGTTCATTTGGTATATCGGGAATAGAGACATCTTTTTTTATAACTTATTCTAAGCTAGTAAAAGAAAAAGGTATGAAACTAGAGGACTTTATAAAACTATATACATTAAATCCAAAAGAGCGCTTTAACATAAAATCAGGAAGCATTCGAGCTGGTGAAATAGCAAATATATCGATCTTTGATCTCGAATATAAATCGATTATAGATTCATCCGAGTTTGTTTCTCTAGGTAGGAACACACCATTTGAAGGCCGTGAGGTATACGGCAAAACTAAGCATGTATTTGTAAATGGAGACTTAATATATTTTAATGAAAATAATATATAGATTGTTTTATTAAAATTGTAGATTAACGAGGAGGATTATATGAAAAAAATTGATTTGTTAATAGAAGCTATAAAAGAAAAAAAGAGCCATGTTGTTGTTGGACTTGATCCAAAGCTTGAAGAGATGCCAAAAGAGTTTATAAAGAAAGCCAAAGAAAATAACCTCAGCCTATCGGATGTGATTTTTAATTTCAATAAAGAAGTAATAGACGCAGTATATGACTTAGTGCCAGCAGTAAAAGCACAAGTTGCATACTATGAAATGTACGGACTTGAAGGTCTACTTGCTTACAAGAAAACTATAGAGTATGCAAAATCAAAGAAACTCATAGTAATCGGTGATATAAAAAGAAGTGATATAGGTTCGACGTCACTAGCTTACTCTAAGGCTCATATAGGAAGTGTCTACTATAATGATAAAAAAGTTAACGACTTTGCTGTTGACGCAGTTACAATAAATCCATTCTTAGGAAGCGATACGCTAAAAGAATTTGAAGAGGATATGACAAATGAAGGTGCAATGATGTTTGTTTTAGTAAAGACTTCAAATAAATCATCAGGCGAATTACAGGATTTAGATAGTGGTGGTAAAAAAATATACGAGCATGTAGCTAAGTTAGTTTCAGATATGGCAAAATCTCATATGGGGACAAATGGATATTCTGGAGTTGGTGCAGTAACAGGTGCAACGTATAAAGAGGAACTTATCAATATTAGGAAACTTATGCCAGAGAGTTATTTCCTAATACCAGGTTATGGTGCGCAGGGTGGAGTGGCAAGTGATGTAGTAGGTGGATTTAATAAAGATGGACTTGGTGCAGTAATAAATTCATCAAGAGGAATAATTTATGCATATAAAAAATATGAGAAAGATATAAAAGAATCATCAAGAATGGCAGTGATAGAAATGAATAGAAACATAAATAATGCCTTACAAGAAGTAGATAAGATCGCATGGGAGTAAATATATAAAAAAGTTATTATATGAAAAAATTATCTAAATCTAATATTTCTACAGGAGGCGATTAAGTGAATGTTAAAATTTTAAAAGTAATAAAAAATATAAAGCACAATGATGAAATATTTGAACTTATAGTAGAAAACCATAATCAAAGCATGAAAGCAGGTCAATTCTATGGTTTAAAACTAAATGATAAATCTAAAATACTAAGAAGACCAATAAGTATTAATAAATACGATGAAAAACAAATATCCTTCCTTATTAGAAATACCAAGGAAGGTATAAGTGAATTGGCTGATTTAAAAGAAAACGACGAAATAAATGCAATGGGTCCACTAGGCAATGGTTTTGATACAAGTGAGTTGAAATCAAATTCAACTGTTATTTTATATGGTGGAGGTATAGGAATAGCACCACTTCTTCAACTAGCTAAAGAAATTAAATCAAAATTTGAAGCTATAAACATAATCACACTACTAGGCTATAGAGAAAATCCATATCAAATTAAAGAATTTAAAGAAGTATCATCTAGTGTAGATGTTTTCCTAGAGTTAGAAATAAAAGAAAAGATAGAAATTGCTAATGTATCATACACATATGGAGAGTATCCTAGTAATTATTATGGAAAACTACTAAAAGAGAAGAACATAGACTATGTTTATTCATGTGGTCCAGATGCACTTCTTGAAAATGCTGTAGAAATACTTAAAAACACTTCAGACATTAATACAAAAATATATGTGTCTTTAGAAGAAAGAATGGCATGTGGTATAGGAGCATGTCTATGCTGTACAAAAGTAATTAATGAAAACCAAGGTATATGTGTTTGTAAAGATGGACCAGTATTTAATGGGGTGGAGGTGTACTAATGAATTTAAAAGTAAACTTAAATGGATTAGTTCTAGATAATCCAGTTACTGTAGCATCAGGAACATTTGGTTTTGGAAGAGAATACTCTGAGTATGTAGATCTAAATGATATAGGTGCTATATCTGTTAAAGGGATAACTTTAAAAGCACGAGTAGGCAATAAAGAACCCCGTATTGCTGAAACTAATATGGGAATACTCAACAGTGTAGGTCTCCAAAATCCGGGTGTAGAAGCTTTTATAGAAAGAGAAATACCTTTTCTTCGTGGATATAAGTCAAAGATAATTGCTAATGTTAATGGTAGCAATATAGGTGATTATGAAAAGATGATTATTAAATTAGATGAAGAGGATATAGATTCTTTTGAAGTAAATATATCTTGTCCTAATGTAAAACAGGGTGGAATGGCATTTGGAACTGATCCAAGAGTAGCAGCCCAGCTAGTGAAAAGTGTTAGGAAGCTAACTAAGAAACATATAATAGTTAAGTTAAGTCCAAACGTTAAAGATATAACTGAGATAGCTAAAGCCGTAGAAGAGGCTGGAGCAGATGCAATATCTCTTATAAATACAGTTGCAGGCATGAAGATTGATATAAATACTAGAAAACCTATACTTGGGAATATTTCTGGAGGTTTATCTGGACCAGCTGTAAAACCTATTGCTATAAAGATGGTTTATGATTGTTATAAGGCTGTATCAATACCTATAATTGGAATGGGCGGGATTGAAAATTATAAAGATGCTATCGAATTTATAATTGCTGGAGCAAGCGCTATATCTATTGGGACTGCAAATTTTACAAATCCATATGTTACAAAAGAGGTTTTAGAAGGTATAAAAGGATATATGAATCAAAATAATATAAAAGATATAAAAGAATTAATAGGATTAACTCATAGAATATAATGGATTATAAAGCATCTTATAAGAAATAAATATGAGTTGCTTCATTATAATAGAAAAAAGAAAGCATATCATTAGAAAGAAAATAATAAGCTGTGAAAATTCAGAATACACTTATTATTTGTAATCGTATTGACTTAAAAATATTGCAATGGTATTATGAATAAGTCCTCAAGGGGAAGCACAAAACATGTTCAACACG
This sequence comes from Acidaminobacteraceae bacterium, assembly GCA_049647005.1. Classification (GTDB taxonomy): domain Bacteria; phylum Bacillota; class Clostridia; order Peptostreptococcales; family Acidaminobacteraceae; genus JBARWW01. The sequence goes on from JBARWW010000183.1 coordinate 9,299, forward strand.
AAAACACAGAAAAAACTTTTTTAAAAAAAGATTTGACTTGTGTAGTTGAGCGTGGTAAGATAATCAAGTCGCTAACAACTGGTCAACACGAAACAGAAGCGGCAAAAAAAGAAAACTGAACTTTGAAAACTAAACAATATAACAAAAAACACTTTATGTAAATAAAGAAAAATTAATGCGAATTTAAACACGTTTCATTTATTTGAAATGTTAAGTTAGCATGATTCCT
>JBARWW010000184.1:0-8531 GCA_049647005.1 Acidaminobacteraceae bacterium
CATCTGTGATATTTCCCTTGTATATTTGCTTAATTAGACGTTCAGCTGCTTCTACCTCAATAGCAGAGGCCGAAACACTTGATATATTATCAAAGTAAACTTTTACTTTATCACCTTGTTTAAGGGCTCTAAAGCTTACAATTTCACCACTTTTTATAATTGGAATACCAGATTCAACTTTAAAGTGTACAATTTCACCATTTGCCAACTCCATGTTTATACTATCTGGATATACATAGTTTACTAGTCCAAATCTTACTTTACCAAACTTAGGTATATAACCTGGATTTTCAATAAATGACTCACTTATTACTTTTGTAACCTTGCCATTTGTAACTGTAACAGTTACATCTTGTGCGTATTGAAGATCTGTAACTTCACCATAGTTCTCATTTATTAGAACAAGTACATTTGGTGATACTGGATACTCAAGTATCTGATTGTTGTAGTCAAATATAGTAAGTGTTACATCACCTGAAACTGGATCTTTATATACATATCTAACTGTTGAAGGTATCACAGTATTTTTAATCTCTTTTACAGACATGTAAATTAATTTATTGTCTTTTAATAAATACTCAACATTGTCTCCAGTTTTAAGTAGAGACGAACCACCTAGAATTCCATTTTTTACTACTGTTGCATCATTTTTTACTCCCGTTTCTTTATTAGTTTCTATAAGTAAATCTAAAGTCTGACCATCAAAATTTTTGATTCTATATCTATCTCTGTCTATATACTGGTTTTTGTCCCATTTTTGCTCATTACTTATAGAACCTATTGTACCAAAATAAGTTTTAATATTTTCTTGATTCTTAATAGTATCAGATATCTGGCTTGCAAAATTTTCTGATTCCTTAATAGAAACATATCTTAGCTCTCCATCTTTTGTTATATATTCGATTTGATCACCCACTTTTAAAGCAGACGAATCAGTTATTATACCATTTTTATATACAACGAAATCAAGCTTTTGTCTTGTAGTACTATTGTATGATGTTTTTAATGTGCTTGTTGTCCCATCTACGTTTTTCACAAGAATATCATTAGTTGATATTGTAGTAGAACCTGTTTTGTTTGAATCTTTTTTTAGTTTAGCGATAACACCATAATTTGTAACTATATTTAATCCATCTTTCATAAACTCACTAGCATTATTTAATACGTTAGCAGCTTGACCTTTTGTAAGATTATCTTTTGGTCTAAAGTTACCGTCATTGCCAACTGGCATAATGTTGTTTTTTACCATAGCCTCTACAATTGCTCTTGAGGTAGTTGGAATTGATCCAAAGTCCTTATAAGAGTATACATTGTTAAGGTTTGTAGTCTCTGGCGGAACTCCAGCTGCACGGCTTACCCAAAGTGCAAAGGTTTCTCGATTTACTTGATTGTTATAATTTGAGAGCTCTGCATTTGTGATTATACCAAGTGCAAGTGCTTCAGCTTCATACTCTTGATTAAATGCACGCTCTACTCCAGATGCGTCCATACCAAACGCCGATGCTAGTGCACGTGTTTGAACAGCTGCACTGTTACCCATGAGGTTTACCAAAACTTCAAGAGCTTTGTAACCTGTAAGTTCTTGCTCTGGATTGTAATCACTACTTCCCATTTTATTTATTACGCTAATTGCGGACATTTTCGTTATGTCCTCTTCATAAGCATTTTTACTTATATCATTGTAGTATGAATTTTTAAGTAGTTCTATACCTTTTGGATAACTATTTATATCAGTACCCGCCTCTACCTCAGCAGGTACTATTTCTGGAACTCTAACAAGTAAGTCTTCTGCTGAAAATGAAGCTGATGACATTGATGTTATAAGTAATGTTAGAGCAAGTATTTTTGAAAATGTTTTTCTCATTATTGTTTCATCCCCCAAGGTGTATATTGTAATTATTTTTCGCTTGCTTATACGTTTTTTTGAACAAAATTTTGTTTTTATATTGAAATTTTGGTGAATGCTCGCTTTGCTCACTGGTCACCAATTTCAATATAAACCCTTCATTTTGTACTCAAAACAAGGCAATGCCTGTGCTCAAACTTATTACAATATACTGCTGAATAAAGTTCGAGATCTTAAGACTACAAAATCTTAAAACAAAATCTACTGATATATGTTATTAATAGAGAATTTAGCTGTTTTAACTGTTTTTTCACAGTATATTACGATGATTTTAAGCGCAAGATATAGTTTGTCATTTGACTACAAAATCCGATTTTGTATTTTTATGTTATTGGCTAAATTCGCCAATATGAAAATATAAAATTGAAATTTTGTTCAAATACAAACTTAAAATCGAGCATTAAATCATCTTAATATACCTTTACTAACAGAATATACATGCCAGGCTTACTTATTCTAGCAGTTACTTTGTTGTTTAGTTTATCTATATCACTACTCATAAATCTCCACGCCAAACCATCAAAGTAATATAGTCCAAGTGTTGATTCCTTATAACTTCCAATTGAAGAATCAGTATATGATATTTCTAAGTCTATGTTACCATTTAGGCTACTTAGATTTTTTATTGTTGTTTGATTAATTGCAGCAAAGTTTATTTTATATAACCTTGAAACAGGCTTCAAGCCACGACCAAGTTCAGATATTGCCATAGAGGTATTGATATCACCAAGAACACTGTTTATAATACGTCCATAATTCGCACCATCTGTATATAACTGTCTAAACTGAGTTGTGTTTAAATTAATGGGCATAAATTGAATCTTTGAATCGCCATAATCAACTGTAACTAATGAATTATCATTTGAAACTCTATCTTTTGGAATTAGCACCTCTCTATTTGGATATTTGTCTACTGAAAGTCCTGCTAAACTTATAAATATATCATCTCTTTCTTTACTGCTTAGATTAAGTGTTAGTGTATCATTTCTAATATTTTGTGTATAAGTTTTTCCATCCGGTACACCTATACCACCATCTTCATCTATTGGTCCAATAACCTCGACTTCATTTAATATTTTCCAATCAATTGACGCAAAGTTAGAGTAATTTGAAGGACCAAATTTGTTGACTGCTTTTAAAACAAACCAAAGCTTATCTGTTTTTTCACGATTTTCATATCCTGGAATATCTTTAACTTTATATGGCTCAAGATTTGTAACATCTAAATATTTAAAATCTTGATATTTATTTGACATCAGTGTTGTTGCTGATTTGTTACCTAAGAAATAGTAAATTTCGTAGTACTCAACACTATCAGAAATATAATCATAAAGTTCTACATATCTATCATTTACAATTTTTGCTTTAAGTCCTATTGGATCTGATGGTATTGGCTCTGTATACTTGACTGTAGCAAGTCCATCAGATATACCAGAGTCATCATTTATAACTGTAATGATGACTTCATTTTCTTCTCTAATCTGAGGTGTTGTAACAAGTAGAGTATTTTTATCTATATATTCTACACTAGTAGCTAGTGAACCGCCTTCAACTACATAGTACTTGTCGTTTGTGAATAGTCCAAATTCACCAGTTGTCAGCGCAGTTTTTTCCGTTCTAGTTCCACCAAATACTACTTTAGCATTTTCATAAAACTCAGTTCCTGATATACGTATCTTTTGACCACCTTCAACGGATAATCTAGATATACTAGATGTACCATCTTCATTGAGGATACTTCCATCTACATCAGGATTTGATACTATCTTAAGTCCTTTTTCTTTTGTCGCAAGTCCAAAGTCAGCATTTAATACTTGTACTGTTTTTTCTCCAAGTGTGATTCCGCTTGGAAGTGTGAATTTTATAACAGATCCTTGATTTTCAATAGTTACATTTGTTACTGGTATACCACCTTTGGCACCGATTATAACTATTGCTCCCGCTCTAAAGTCACTACCTGTTATAACTATAGGATTTCCACCAAATACACTTGTTGCTTCTGGTGAAACGCTCGTTATAGTAGGTAGAGAAAGTGGTTTTCTATATATGAAGTAGAATGGTTTCTTAGTTGCACCACCAATTGGATCAAGTAAGTTTGAAAGCGTTGATGATGTTGCAAGTCCAGCGTCAGCATTTTCTACTACAATGGGCTCTTTTTTGTTGACATCAGTAGCTGATCCTACAGGTGTTTTTACAATTATTACGTCGTAAATAACTCCATCTAGCAATTTCTCCGTTTGATCAACGACAGTTGCTAGTTTATCACCTATTTTTACTATAGCATTTGCTCTAAAGTCGAGTCCAAGTATCTCTATCTCTATACCACCTTGAGTTGAACCTTCAACCATATAGTGAGTAGTGTCTGGAGATAATGCGTTTGGCTCTACTTTTAAGATTTTAGGGAATGATGCAGGATTTGTGTAAGTAAAGGTAATCTTTGCATCTCCACCATCAGTATTGTAATAAGTTACATCTACTGGATCAATTGTATAGTATGATGGTGTTCTTACGCTTACATGACCAGAGTTATCATAGGTAACTTTTGGTGCGTAACCTCTCTCAACTACAAGTCGCTTATCTTTCACATAAACTTTAACGTATTCAAACACACCATTTGTATAAGATGTTCCTGCTTCATCACGCAGTCCATTTGGAACATAGTAGTTACCAGCGTTTTGAAGCATCTCCATTGGTACAAATACCTCAGTGTCTGTATAATTTGAGAATGTTCTCGTATAAATCTTGCCATTTTCTTCATGTGTAAACATAAGTTGATCTGTTGCTCCTCTATACTCAACCTTAAGTCCACCATCTAAATCAACTGAGGCAATTTGATTATTAATTTGACCATAATCACTATCTGTATTAACTGACTCTGCATTATCTATATCACCAAATCTTACTAGTGCCTGAACATCTGGCAAAGTTACAATGCTACTTGCATCGTTGTTATAGTAACCTTTTAACTGGCTTGAGTATAGTGACGATCCATATAGTTCTTTAAGTTCTTGACCACTCTTTTTACCCTTATTTGGAGTAATTTTTGTAAGAGTTGGACTTGAAGACTTATATGTGTAATTAATTTTATTGGTTATACCAAGGTCATTGTTTACTACATATATATTTACATTACCCTCGTCATGCGGTGGTGATATAACTTTAATGTATCCCTTCGAATACTCTACTATTTTTCCAGTTTTCTCACCAAAATAAATAGTTGGTAGTATCTTAGAATTATAGTAGTAACCAAATATCTTAATAGATGAATCAGTTACTGTAGTTACTGCATTTGTATCATATGAGCTCGATAGGATATCATCCCAAACACCATTGCCAAATAAATCTTGATAAGGGTCGCCAATATTATATTCTGGTCCACCTATCTCATCTGTATATGGCTCGTAGTACCTAAATTCATATCCAAATATCTCAACAATTTCCCCACCATTAGATGATCCTGTAAGTGGAGTTACTTTATTAATATTTGGTGAACTTACTGGTATGATATAAGTAAATCCTAGTTCCTCTGATGCTGTTCCACCATCACTGTTTAGTATAACTACTGGCACAGTAAACCTATCTACGTCATAATCTTCACGTAGATCTTTACTTGTTGCTGGAACTTTTACAACTATACTTGTTCCATCTATAGATGGGAATGTATCTGAACTCGGAACTAATACCGAATCTATATACACTTTTACATCATCTTCAAATGACTTACCCTTTATAATTATGTTGTATCCACCAGAAACAGAACCCTTGTTTGGCTCTATCGTTGTTATAACAGGATTAGAAGATGCTTGAACTACGTAGTAGAATCCATCTGCTCCTGTCTTAGATGCAGATTTTGTATCAGGATTCACTACTTTAAGATCTTTTAGACCTTTACCTGTTAATAATTTTGGTACATAGAATCCAATCTGATCTTTTGTAATTACCTTAGTTCTATTTCCTATAATTTTATTTGTAGTTGCATCAAGCGCATATGGCGTTTGCATTGTTAAATTAAGTGATCCAACTTGAATTCCAACTGATGATGGCGTTACCGTTATCGGAGTTGAAACATCTGTTGTCTTAGCTATAAATTTATTGTTTATATCATCATATGTGATTGTATATATAATATCCTTTCTATTCGAAAGTTTAATATCACCATTTAAATCTTTTGAAAGTGAGTAGAAACCATTGCCATCTGCTAGGGCAACGCTAGTTGCATAGTCCGAAAGCTCTGCTTTTTTATTATTATCTACATCAAGATTCATACGAAGTATATTATTGTCCATCTTAATTGTAAAGCTTGCAGGTGTAACTGTATTTACTGTTACTTTTGTTATACCATCGCTAGCATAATTTGTGTCCGTGCCAAGACTGTCTGTAATCGTTGCATCTGCAAGATAGATATTGTCCTTATCATAGGCTTTAAAGACACCTGATTCATATTTTATGTTATAAAAAACATTTTCATTGTCTGTAATCTGCGGATTATTATCTTTATCATTACTTAAGAAATAAACCTTACTAGAAGGCCCAGTTATAGTAACATTTTTCTCAAATGATGTTAACTTTAATAGGTTTGACTTTACAGATATAAATTTGTTAGTAGCTGGTACTGTATATGCTTGATAAAGAATATTTCCAGTTCCATCTTTGTTATAGTCATTTACATCTCTTCCATCTATATAAACTCTTGTTCCTATAAGTCTAAATCCTTCATAACCTGTTGTAGATGTAGCCGTAGGATCAGCTTTAAGGAAGTTATCTCCATTTATAATGACATAGGTTCCTTCAGTTCCTTTTGCCGGTGCAAAACTAGTGAACTCAGGATCTTTTGCAAATGTTTTTACATATATAAATGTATATATGTCAGATGCTCCACTTGGGTTCATAATAAGAAGCTGAGTTTCACCTTCACGTCCAGCAGGAGCAATAAACTTTAGTATGATTTCGTCTCCAGATCCCGATATTTCTCTAGTCAGACCTGTCATTTCCTCACCATCTAAAAATAGTTTTACTCCATCTTGGAAGTTACTACCACGTACAGTTATTTCATTTCCACCATCAACCGTTACTATATTTGGTACAACAGAAGTTATAACTGGTATATCGTTTGATCGTACAAATTCGACAACGTCTTTAGCCACTGAAGAAAAACCAAAGTCTGTACTTCCACGTCTAACATTTATAACTTGAATACTTTTTGATCCAAGAGTATTCATGTTGGAAACCTCTGGCATAATAAGAATAATCTTAGTACCCTCATTATTTCCATCTGTTCCATCAACGATAACGTTCTCATCATTAACAACCAGCATCTCAAATGAAAGTGGGTCTGGCCCGTTCATTAATATATTTTCAGTTGTGCTATCATCTTGCAACTTCCACTTAATCTGACCAATTGATGATCCACTAACTATATTTGGAAAGAATCCAAGTTGGTATGAATCTGTAAGTGAATTTGTTCCATCTTGTTTAAATAAAATTGCTGGGTATTTTAATATAACTTTACCACTTGAATCTACATATCTATCAACGATGAATTTATCACCTTTTATAGTAAACTGAGTTTTATTTTGTAGTGTGTTATCTGCTGTTTTAAGCTGAATTTTTTCTGGTGTTACAGTAGTAACTACAGGAGTAAGTGTTGATGGTATAGCTTTATATCCAGCAATTTTTGATGCTTCTTGCTTAAATGTATAAATCTTACCACCAATAGTTTCAGTAATTGTAGTTACTACCTCAATTTTTATATCTTTATTTGGGTTTGTTTCAGCGTCTGTGAAAATTCCTGTATTAACCTGTATAATATCGGGATTACCCTTTGTTGCAATAAAAGTACCATTTGTTCTTTTAACAAATGTTGTTTCATTACCTATGATAACCTTAATTTTTCTATTGATTGTTACATCTTTGTTTTTGAATTTATATGGTGTTAAAGCTGCATTATAGTTTATATCTAATGTTTTATCTGAATTTTCTCCAGTAAAAGCTAACGTTCCATCTGAAGGAACCACTAGATCTGGAAGAGCAAGTGTAAGCAAGTTTGTTACGTCTAACTGAACATCTTGACCAGAGTCCGGCCCTTCACTTGGTGTTACTTTATTTATGTTTGGACTTATTGAAGACTGTACTACTGTATATAAGACAGCATTACTTGAAACGTCTAAAATTTGTTGCTCTGCTATAACCTCTCCATTTAAAGTATTGGTTACAAATACCCTATAGTTACCAGTTCCTATATTGGGAACTTTCACAATCAACCTATCCTTGCCGGTTGTTGGATTTTCTATACCTACAAATATCGCTTTATTTGCATCGCTAAACTTATCGGTGTTATCCGTTTCCTTTAAGAAGAATACTGCGTACTCTTTTGTATTATTGATAATATCTGCGTCTATATATACTAGATCATTTATATTACCTACATTTGGAAACATCTCAACCCCTGTAAGTCCAACGTTTTCAATAAATCTAAATCCTTTTGCATATAGATAATTTACTTCTGTTGTATAGTCATCACTTGTATCTCCAACCGTCCCATTATCATTTGTAGTAAGTTTTGAGAACTTGATGTTTTGATATCCTTTGTTCTCTGGTGGAGTTGGATCAACTAAATGTATTGTAG
>JBARWW010000185.1:0-5260 GCA_049647005.1 Acidaminobacteraceae bacterium
AATCACAGCCTTAATTGAACCTTGTCCTCTTTCAAAAAATAGAATTGCGCCAATGAAGAGAAGTCCCATCGTAGAAACATCTGAGAGTAGAACTATTGGTACTGCAATCATTAGAGCTTGGCCTGAGAACAAGCTCAAAACACCTATCCATACCAAGGAAAGAACAAAACCTGCAGCATAAAGACCATACTTTATTTGAAAAACAATGTCCCATTTCAAAACATTTATTAAAATTCGCATTTAGTACAACCTCCTTCCTGTCACTTTGATAAATACCTCCTCTAAGGTAGTCTCTTGTGAATGTATGGTGCGAACTCTGTGATTTTTTAAAGTATCAATAAAGTCCATATTACTACCTAAATCTCCAAGTTCAAAAGTTTTTTGTTTTATGTCTGTATTTTTATCACTATCATAATACTCTAAAATCACTTGATCTTTACCATGTTTAAGTTTCAATTCTTCTGGTTTATCCATTTCAGCAATATTACCATCCACAATAAATGCCACTCTATCGCAAAGATCATCTGCAACTTGCATATTATGGGTAGTAATAAATATAGTTCTACCTTTTGACTTTTCTTCTAATATAATGTCTTTAATAATCTTTGAATTGACTGGATCAAGACCTGTAGTTGGTTCATCCAGAAATAATACATCTGCATTATTCATAAGTGCTCTAACAAAATTTAATCTCATCTTCATTCCTTTTGAAAAGTTCTCTACTACTTTATCCTTTGAGTCTTCAAGTCCAACTCTCTCAAGCAACTTATCAATAGATCTTGTCTTATTTGAATATAATGAACTAAAAAATTCAAGATTTTGTCTTGCTGTAAGCTTTAAAAAATGATTTGGAAGTTCAAAACCAACACCAATATTCTCATATATTTCTGAGCCGAATGATTTTAAATTTTTTCCAAAAATCTCGATTTCACCTTCATAACCATCAAGAAGTTTAATCATTATATTTTGTGTTGTTGATTTACCTGCACCTGATGGACCTAAAAATCCAAAAATTTCACCTTTTTGAATTTCAAAACTTATTCCTTTCACGGCTTCTACATTTGCTGATTTATAAGTAAACCTTAGATTTTTAACTTTAATCATCATTTACCTCCTTATCTTCTAAAAACTTTAGAAAATCATTTATAATATCGCCGTATTCAATTTTTATTGAACCTGCCTTTGCGCCGATAATTCGCTCAACCATATAAATCATAATAGAGTATTTATTCATTATCAGATCATATGGATTTTCATATTTCTTATAGTTTAAAAATACATCTGCAATTTCATCACTTGCATCATTAGTTAGCTTCATCATCATTCTTGCTAGTTCCATTGGATAAGGTGCATTAAATACACCTTCCTTATTACCTTGCTCGATGATTAATCCAATATATGGGCTATATTTTTCTTCATTTTTTCGCTTGATCATTTCTCTAAAATTTAGATTTTCATCACAGTAGTAACCTTTTAATATTACTAGTAAGATATCAAATTGATGGCTTTTCCATTCTGTCTGCATATTGATAAAATTATTGAACTTTGTAAGTGCATCATCTGATGATGCTTTAACATAATCTAGCGTTTTATCAATTTCACCCGAAGTAATACCATCTGTAAGAACATCTAGGAGTTCTTCCTTAGATTTGAAATGATGATAAAATGTACCTTTGGCAATTCCAACTTCATCAATTATTTTTTGAATTGAAGTCTTATCATATCCCAGACTAAAAAATAGACTTTTTGAAACTTCAAGAATTTTCTCTTTTGTTGTCATCCTATACCTCCCTTAAAACAAGATTAGAAATTAGACCGACCGTCGGTTTATGTTTTTATCATAATATTTATTTTCATTTTAGTCAATATTAATTTTGACGTATAATTTAGGTGTTATAATTGTATTAAATAAATTGGAGGTGTCTATGAAAAATATATTGATTGATTATATGAAAAAATATACTAATCTAAGTGATGATGAATTTGAAAAAATTGTTGATTTAATTCCTATTGAGACTATAAAAAAAGGTGAAATATTGTTACAACAAGGCGAAATCCCAACGAAATGTTGGTTTGTGTTAAAAGGTTGTGTACGTAAATATACTATAAATGAAGATGGAGATGAAACTACATTTGATTTTTTTACAGAAGAGCAAAGCATTACCATCTTCAATCAACATAGTGAAGATAAACATTCTAAATACTCTTTAGCATGTTTAGAAGACTCTGTCTTAGTAATAGGTGATCTTAATGTAGAAAAAGATATGTATAAGGATTATCCATTTTTAATTGAACTAACAAGAGATATGATGGAAACAGATCTAGGGAGTATGCATGACAACTTCGCTAAGTTCATGTCGTCAACACCAGAAGAACGCTATTTAAATTTAAAAGAAAAAAGGCCAGGACTTATGGATAGGGTTCCACAACATCAACTGGCCAGTTATTTAGGTATAAAACCTGAATCTTTAAGTAGAATTAAACGAAGACTTGAAAATAGTCATTTAAAAATTGTAAATTAATTTACTTCAGTAAGTTTTCTACCTTTAATTAACAACCATATAGCAAAAGCTAGTTCGCCTATAGTCATTGGTAAAACAAGAATCATTTCAAGTATCTTTGTGTATGAGTCTATCTGTGGTAGAACACCATACATAAGATTAAGCAGTGTATAACTTAAACCAGCAATAATTAGTAATATACTTATTAGTTTTGGAACATATCTTGACTTATAGGTAACTAAACCTACAAGCAATAAATGTACTCCAAATATAATTAAACCGTAAGACCAAACTTTTTCAAATGCAGATAATAAACTCATAACCTCTCTAGCTAAAGATTCATTTGCCTCACTTACATTTAAAGTTAATTTATTTACAGATACTAATTTTGTTGCTGATAGTGTAAGTAATAAAGTATAAGCTAATCTTAAAAATGCTGCAAAAGCGGATACCTTCTTATCTATATCTTTAAGGAAAATATACAATGATAACGATACAATTAGATCTGTTATGATTATTGCAAACCATCCTATTACACCAAATGTAAAAAGTGATTTTGCGTTGATTAAGTTATTTAATGTTTCCATAGAATTATTTGCTACTACTAAAGAATTAAATACAAAACCATATGAGAATCCAGCAATTATAGCCATAATTACTAGTGATATGCCCGCTATCATTGCTGATTTATAATACTTTGTTTTATTTGTCATCTTATTTCCTCCCTTTTTTATAGTATAGCTGTTAGCAACTACTTATTCATTGACTTAAGTTAAGATAGGAAAAAATTTAGAAGTTTCATCTGCAATATCAACATATTGATTAATAAACTTTCGTAATTTATATCATCCTTAAACTTCTTTTTATTTTTATGCGTTTGAAGAAACATTGTAGTTGTACAAATAAAAAAGTATACATGATTATATTTTTATCTTGAATATACACTTAAGTTAGCTTTAGGAATAGGAGGAAGGATACATATATGTTTAAAAAGGTACTATTGCTAGCGGCCAGTTCAGTAATAAACAAGAAAACTTGGAATTATGCTAAACATTTGATTGAGAATGAAGGATCACACATTGATATATTATATGTCAATGAAAATTGTCAACGGCAATCCAGCACTCCAAATTATAGCTGTATCAAAATATCAAAGCTTTGATTTAATAATAATGTCTACTAATACTATAGGCGCAATGAAAAAATTCACTTTAGCTAGTGTTACAAACAAAGTTGTTTATCACTCTGAGATTCCAGTTTTGCTTATAAGATAAATTAGTCTATATATAGAGAGGTAGAAGTAGTGGTTAACTTAACCATTACTCCTACCTTTGATGTAGAGCCCTTATTTATTTGTATATCATCTAGAAATTTGTTTATATAGTTCTTATTTATGCTCTAATAAACGATCTACATAATAACCAACATTACTACTGCATTTATCCAAATTAACTTCACTATTACATAGAATCTTCTCATTTTTTATAGCATCTCTAATTCTGTTTAAAAAAATATCTTCATACGTGCTAATTTTGCCTTTGCTTTTTTCAACCTTTGATCTATCTAAATCAAATACAATATAATATTCATATTCATTTCCTTGTTCTCCATATCCACTTATTTGAGATTTGTCAGTTTTTACCCACTAAAATAATCTTGGTGGATGGCTATCATCTCTACTACCGTGAGTCTTGTCAATAAATACAACTTCAATATTTGGCAAAAGTCTATTATGTCCAGTAAGTGAAGCTAGTGCTGTAAAATAATAATACTCAGTAGCTCTTCCTTCAGATATAACCTTAAGAATTTTTCTTAATTCACGAATGCCAGATTCTTCTGTTCTATTATTCTCTTTAAATTCTCTAAATTCCATAGTTATATTATACACCTACTCCGAGACCCTTAAATACAGGTACTGCACCATACCTGCCTTCTAAGTATGCCTTATCTATTTTTTTATCATATCTTTCTTTATATTCATTTAATGAGTATAAAGAAGAATATCCATCATCATTTTTTTCAACAAACCAAACTTCATCTTGTCTAAATAATTCAAGCGACATTATATATGTTTCATGTGTAGTGAATATTAGTTGAGATTCTTTTCCTTTATTCTTTTCTAAAAACAATTCAATGAATCTCTTAGTGAGTCTTGGATGTAGGCTTCTTTCTAATTCATCAACAATAAAGACCTTTCCTTCTGCGCTTAAGAGTATATCTAAAATATCAAATAATCTTTTTGTACCATCTGATTCTTCAAAATATCTAAATTCACAACCCTTACCATGATGATTGAATTTAAGTTCCTTTATAGATTTAATTTCACCATTTTCAATATCAATAATATAGTAATATGGACTAAAGTTTAATGTAAAACTATTCCTTGAGTCACCTTTTTCCGCTTTTTTATCAGCATCATCAATAATATCTTCCAGTAATTCATCGGGTAATATTTTTTTAACTTCTTCTAGTGATACATCACTTAAGTAAATATCACTTATTCCAGTATCAAACTCTTTAATAATAGATGTAATTTTCTTTAGATGTGTATCATTAGTTTTATTAGATCTATAACGAGTTGTTGGTTTTATCAATTCTAATTTGTCCTCAATCCACTTTCTTATTACATAAAATTTTTCGTTAAATGCTTCGCTAAACATGTTGCTTTCATCATTAATTATTTTTAAGAAAGATTCCGATTTATTCAGCTTTGACTTTGCTTCAAATGTAGAAGCAAATATCATGTCGTCCGGTTTAAC
>JBARWW010000186.1:0-8301 GCA_049647005.1 Acidaminobacteraceae bacterium
GATATATGGTTATATGGTGGTGGTGTTGTAATAGATGCATTTGTTAAAGCAGATATTATTGATGAATACATTGTAGGAATAATCCCAACTGTGCTTGGTAGTGGTAGAAAACTGTTCTTAGAAGGTAATCCAACAATTAAACTGCACTTAAAAGAGTCAATAATTGATAGTGGAATTGTCATACTTACCTATACTAAAAGAAAAGCTTAGTTAATAAAATAATTGTAAAACAAATTATTAACTAAGGGAAATTGAAGTCTAAAAAGCAAAATGAGTTAGAATACATTTTTTGATGTAATTACAATTAATCTATTGACTTTGATAAAAAAATATATAGGCTTGTAGGTGAAAAGATATATTTAAAATGTTAAAAAACGTATTGGATGTAAATTTATCATAAAATTAATACTTGCATTGTGATGAGGAGTTTAAGGAATCACTGAACTATTAGTGTGATAAACTCTGATACTTTTGCAGAAGAATTTTAAAATTTATGTAAAGCATAGGCAAATTTATTGAAAGATAAAGACGCAAAACTAAAGGGCCTTAATCTATAGGAAATGGCAGCCAGTTATATTAACTCGTAAACACGTCATGATTAGATGCGTTTTTTTTATGCGAAAATGTAAATTCTTTTGGAAAAGCAAAAAATATGTGGGGGTATTAATATGTCAAAGATTAAAAAATCTAAAAAAAGTATATCAAGAAAAATATCGATAATTATAAGTGTATTTGTTATTTTTATTTGTATTATTGTAGGTGGAACTTCTATCTTTATGAGTCGTTCATCCATGATTTCTCAAGTTGAAAATGCATTGAGTGAGACGACTGACTTAAGTTCAAATAGAATATCAATAGCTGTAGAGGATAGGTTGCTTATTTTGCAAGAAGTTGCAAATAAAGAAGCTACATTAGATTTGAGTGTAAGGCTTGAGTCTTTAAAAAACGATGTTGAGAGACTTGGTTATCTAGATCTTGCAATCGTTACACTGGGTGGCGAGGCAAATTATGTACTTGGTAATAAAACAGTTGATTTATCAGAACGTGAATATGTAAAAAAAGCCTTAAATGGTGAAGCGAATGTTTCTGATGTTCTTATTAGTAAAGTAACGAACACAGCAGTTTTAATGTACGCTGTTCCAATTACTATAGATGGAGAAGTAATAGGTGCTTTAATAGCAAGAAGAGATGGGAATGCTTTATTTGGCCTTACTGATGATATGGGTTATGGAGAGTCTGGTTACGCATACATTGTAAACGATAAAGGTGTTATAGTTGCTCATCCAAATAGAGACTTTGTATTAGATCAGTTTCAGCCAATTGAAGAATCTAAAACTGATGAAACACTTAAACCTCTAGCGGATGTATTTAAAAAAATATTAGATAATAAAGTTGGAATTAGCGAATATAGTTTTAATGGTTCCAACTTATATGTTGCATATACACCAATTGAAGGTACTAACTGGATACTAGCAAATACAGCGTCAAAAGATGAAGTGCTTTCTAGTAGTAATAAATTAGTTAATACATTACTTATTGTTGTGTTTGCAATTATTGTTATTGCAGTTGTTATTTCACTAGTTATTGGACGTGCAATAGCAAAGCCAATACTTCAATTAACTAAAATTGTTGATAAACAAGCGGATCTTGATTTTAGTGCAATTGATCCAAGTATTTTTAATAAAATATCAAAAAGACAAGATGAGATTGCTAGAATGGCAGAGTCACTCAAAAACATGTCTGAAAATGTTAGAAATTTAGTCTTAAATGTTACACAGACAGCTGAAAATGTTTCAGCAACATCGGAGGAGTTAACAGCAACATCTGAGCAGAGTGAGTCTGCATCAAACGAAGTATCTAAAACAGTTGAAGAAATTGCAAACGGTGCAACTAGCCAAGCTGAAAATACAATTGAAGCATCATCAGCACTTGAAGAGTTAAGCCGCGAAATTGATAGTAATCTTGCAGCTTCAAGTAAACTTGATGAATCATTCAATAAAATAAATGAATTTGTTGAGTCTGGTCTTAAAGCAATTGAATTATTAAATAAGAAAACAAAAGATAATGGCAATGCTTCATCTATAGCATTTGATAGTATATTAAAAACAAATGAAAGTTCAAGTAAAATTGGAGATGCGAGTAGTCTGATCCTAAGCATAGCAGATCAGACAAATCTTTTAGCACTAAATGCATCTATTGAAGCAGCACGTGCGGGTGAACATGGACGTGGATTTGCTGTTGTTGCTGAAGAAATTCGAAAGCTTGCCGAGCAATCAAGAAATACTACTGAAATAATTAGCGCTATGGTAAATGATCTTCTTAGTGACGCAGGGACAGCAGTAGATAAAATGAAAGAAGCTGGGGAGATAATTAAGGAACAAGAGAAGAGTGTTAAATTAACAGAAGAAACATTTGATTTAATTGCAAATGCAGTTAAAGATTCAGATCAAATGGTTAAGGACATAGATAAGTCGAGTGCAGAAATGATGCAAAGTAAAGAGCTTGTAACTAGCAATATCGAAATGCTTTCTTCGGTTGCAGAGGAAAATGCTGCTTCTACACAAGAAGTTGCTGCTTCTATTCAAGAACAATCAGTGTCAGCTGGCGAAATTACGAATGCGAGTGAAGAACTTGCTGAGATGGCTCAATCGCTTCAAGAGTTAATACAAAAGTTTACAGTTTAAATATAAAAAATCAGTTGGAAATTTAGACAAAACATATGATTATAGAAATCTAATATAAAAAATGTCAAAACAATATATGTTTTGGCATTTTTTACGTTGAAATACTTTTGACATTAATTTAAAATATAGTAGGATTAATCTAAGAGTAATATATTGGAGGAATTGGACATGAAAAATAGATGTTTTGGGTCAAAGGAAGGTCAAGAAATATATGCAACATATCATGATACTGAGTGGGGACTAGCAGTTCATGATGATAAAGTTTTATTTGAGTTTATAATACTTGAAGGTGCACAGGCTGGGCTTAACTGGTTTACTGTTCTTCAAAAACGTGAAGGATATAGAGAATTATTTAAAGGATTTGATCCGGCTGAAGTAGCAAAGATGACAGATGAAGAACTTGAGGAATTAAGAAGTAATGCAAAAATTATTAGAAATAAGCTTAAAATATATTCGGCAAGAAGCAACGCGCTAGTCTTTCTTGATATTCAAAAGGAGTTTGGCAGCTTTGATAAGTTTGTATGGTCATTTGTTAACTATGAGCCGATTAAGGGTCATTACGAAAAAAATGAAGATGTTCCAGTGACAACATGTGTAAGCGATAAATTATCAAAAGAGCTAAAAAGAAGAGGTATGAAATTTGTAGGATCAACTATAATGTATGCATATATGCAGGCTGTTGGAATGGTAGATGATCATGCGGAAGATTGTTGGCTAAGAAAGACAAAATAATGTGTTTTATATATTAACTTTTAAGTGAATTAGTGATGTCCTATAAGTTTGCATTTACAAACTACATTTGCTATCATATGACTTATGTTATCACTATAAAAATTAGCGAGGTATACAATGGATAATAAGCAAGATAATAAAGATCAAATTAATGCTCAAACGGGTGAAGCAGTGGCAGAAGTAAAGCATAAAAGACGTGTAAGATATAATGGAACTCATCCAAAAGCATATAAAGAAAAATATAAAGAACATCAGCCAGATAAATATGGCGATACTATAGAGAGAGTTATTCAAAAAGGTAGTACACCTGCTGGTATGCATATATCAATTTGTGTTGAGGAAATATTAGACTTCCTACAGATTAAGCCCGGCCAAACGGGACTTGATGCAACGCTTGGATATGGTGGTCATACCAAAGAGATGCTTAAGTGCTTAAAATCTGAAGGACATATGTACTCACTTGATATAGATCCAATTGAATTACCAAAAACCAGAGCACGCTTACAGGAACAAGGCTTTGGACCTGAAATTTTAACTATTATAGAACTTAACTTTAGAGATATAGATCAAGTTATTCCAGAGTCGGGACCAATCGACTTTATACTTGCAGATTTAGGTGTATCATCTATGCAAATTGATAATCCCGAAAGAGGATTTTCATATAAGACTGAGGGGCCATTAGACCTGCGACTTAACCCGAGTAAAGGTATATCAGCAGCAGAGAGACTACTCGAAATTGATCAAGATGAACTGGCTGGTATGTTAATGGAAAACGCAGATGAGCCTCACGCAGAAAGAATAGCTCATGCAATTATCGCACACCTAAAAAAAGGTAAAAAGATAGATACTACTAGTCAACTTAGGGCTGTTATTGAAAAAGCTCTTCACTTTATACCTGCGGCGACAAGAGAAAATGACGTAAAAAAATCATGTCAAAGATCATTCCAAGCACTTAGAATAGATGTCAATAGTGAGTTCGAAGTACTTTATGAATTCCTAGAAAAACTTCCGGATGTTCTTGCACCAGGTGGACGTGTTGCTATACTTTCATTCCACTCGGGTGAAGATCGTCTTGTCAAAAAATCATTTAAGAGATTACTTCGCGCAGGTGTATATAAAGAAATTGCACCAGATATTATTAGACCATCAGCTCAGGAGTGTTTTATAAACAGCCGTGCTAAATCTACTAAGATGAGATGGGCTATAAAGGCATAGTAATAATTTAATGAAAATTGCTTAAAGAGTAGATTGATTTCTACTCTTTTTTAAATTCTAAATTTTTATAGTATTTCCACGTGTAAAAAATAGGAGTATAATAAAAATAGAGATGAAAGTTATGTCAAAAACAAATAGACTATGTAGAATTCATTTCATTTTTCAAATGGATCCGTAAACAGACTAATAATTGAGGTGTAAAAATGGGTAAAAAGAATAATAAAACAAAAAAATTTTTAATAGTTTTATTTATAATTGCATTTGGACTGGGACTTGCTTCATATATGTATATCAATGATTATTATCGTGCAAGTAGCTATGTTGATGATTTAATTGCTTCTAGTAGCAATACAATTGAAACTAGAAAAAATCTTACAAAAATCACTTCAAATGAATTAGTATCAGATAGTTTTGAAGAATCAATTGGACTTATATTTTATCCAGGAGGAAAAGTTGAGGCAAAAGCCTATATGCCACTACTTTTAAAGCTTTCTGATATAGGTATAACTACAGTACTTGTTGAAATGCCAGCTAATTTAGCTGTCTTAGATATAAAAGCTGCTGATGATATATATGCTAAGTATCCAGAGATTGATAAATGGTATATAGCAGGACACTCGCTTGGTGGAGCTATGGCAAGTTCTTATATGGAAAAAAACTACGAAAAAGTAGAAGGACTCATATTAATGGGAGCTTATCCTATAAATGAAGCAGCCGTTGATACTCTTGCTATTTATGGAACACATGACATAATGCTAGATTTAGATAAGGTGGTTTCTGCCGATGAAGTATATGAGATTGTAGATGGAAATCATGCGCAATTTGGTGATTATGGAGAGCAAGAGGGTGATGGACTTGCAAAAATTTCAAGAGAAGACCAGCAAAAACAAGCTATTAAAAGAATAAAAGAATTTATAAGTAAAGATAGCAAATAATTATGCTGCTAAATATAAGGAATAATTAATAGATATAAACTAAATAAATATACTTACTAGAAAAGTTTTAGTAAATTATTTGGAAATAAATGCTCGTTATATAAGGGGAATGGAGGACTTATTATGGATAGAAAAATTGGACCAGTATTATTAAGTGGTCTTATGATAGGTCCTATACTTGGAAGTGGAGTAGTACTATTACCACCGATGGCTTATGGACAAATTGGTGGTGGTTCAATATGGGCTTGGATTTTAATGATGACTCTTGGAGCTCTGTTTGCAGCTGTATTTGTAAAGCTTACAATTCTTCATCCAGGTGATGGTGGGATGACAAACTCTATAGAAGTAGCTCTTGGAAAAAAAGCCAAGTTATATGCATCACTTCTTATGATATCAGCGGTATCATTTGGGCCAACAGCAGTAATGCTTACAGCGGCTGATTATTTAGTGAAAATTGATGTATTAAGTAGTATTTCAAAACCAATAATAGCAGTTATACTTGTACTGCTAAGTTTTACGACACTTATGCGAGATGCAAAGTTTGTTTCAAAAGTAAGTTTTGTAATATCTTCACTTACGGCGACTATTTTACTTATATCTTCTGCTATTATTCTTATGCAAAATGGTATAAATATTAGTCCGCTAAGTTCACTTGAAATAGGAACATTTGGAGAAACAGTTCTTTTGCTGTTTTGGGCAATAATAGGATGGGAGATTATAGGTAATTACTCAAGTCAGGTTGATCGAATAGAGAGAACGATTCCTATAGCTGCTGGAATTAGTATAGTAGTTATAACTTCAACATATCTTATAATTTCTCTAGCTATTCAGTCTTTTCCATATAGTGAAGGATTATCACTAATTGAGATTATATCTCCTGTATTTGGCAACTCATCAAAGTGGATACTTGCTGTGCTTGTAACAGGTCTTTGTTTTAGTACATATCTGTTAATTGTAGGTGGACTAGCAAGACTTGTAAATACTTTAGCAACTCAAAAATACTTACCAAAAGTACTTGAAAAAACAAATGAATTTGAGGTTCCAACAAGTGGCGTTATATACTTTATATCAGTACACACCATAGTTCTTATTCTGACACAGTTTGAAGTACTAAATCTAGAACGTATAGTAAATATAGCAAATTCATTTTTCCTACTTAATGCAATAATAGGTCTTATAGCGGGCTTTATAGTTATAAAAAGCAAATTATTTAAACTTACTACTATTATTCTTATAGTATGTTTAAGTATAATAATGTTATTTTCTTCATTTGAAATACTAATAGCTTTATTTGTAGTCTTTGTGATTTCACTGCTTATAGGAAAACGTCGTGAAAGTTACCTTAGTAGTATGGAAACTAGCTAGGGTGTTAAACTAAGATTAAGTATATAGGTGAAAATATTGAAAATATTGAAAATGTTATTAGATTTTTTATTGTGTGTAACAATAGTTACAGTTTTTATTTTTAATATGTAGTATACTAATTATAAATCAAGATGAGAAACTTCATTTTATACATATGTTATTTAATAAAAATGAATGTTAACAATTTTGATACATAAACATTGGAACTAATTATTATTAGAGTACTTACACTAAAATTATAAGGAGTGAATGTGTATGAAAAAACTTATTAAAAACAATGTATCTTGGGTTGGAAAAGTTGATTGGGAGCTTCAAAAATTTCATGGAGAAGAATATTCAACTAACAAGGGTTCAACTTACAATTCATATTTAATTCAAGAGGAAAAAACAGTTCTAATTGATACTGTATGGGCTCCTTTTGCAGAAGAATTTGTTGACAATTTAGCAAGTGAAATTGATTTAAATGAAATTGATTTTATAATTGTAAATCATGGTGAAATTGATCATAGTGGGGCACTTCCTGCTTTAATGAAACGTATTCCTAATAAACCAATTT
Source organism: Acidaminobacteraceae bacterium (assembly GCA_049647005.1). Lineage (GTDB taxonomy): Bacteria > Bacillota > Clostridia > Peptostreptococcales > Acidaminobacteraceae > JBARWW01. The sequence goes on from JBARWW010000186.1 coordinate 7,488, forward strand.
ATTGTACTGCAAATGCTGTGAAATCTCTAAAAGGTCAGTACCATGAGGATTGGGATTTTCATGTAGTTAAAACAGGCGATAAAATTGATATTGGAAATGGAAAAGAATTAATATTTGTAGAGATGGCTATGCTTCATTGGCCAGATAGTATGTCAACTTACATGAGTGGGGATAATATTTTATTTAGTAATGACGCTTTTGGTCAGCACTACGCAACTGAAAAATTATTTAATGATTTAGTAGACCAGTGCGATTTAATGAAAGAAGCTATTAAATATTATGCAAATATTTTAACGCCTTTTAGTGCTATACTTAGAAAAAAACTTGATGAAATTATATCGTTTAACTTACCAATTGAAATAATTGCTACAAGTCATGGTGTTATTTGGAGAGATAATCCAATGCAAATTGTAGAAAAATATTCTCAATGGGCAAATGATTATCAAGAAAATCAAATAACGATTATATATGATACTATGTGGAATGGAACAAAGCTTTTAGCAGAAAAAATTGCAGAGGGAATAGCATCTGTTGATTCGGACGTTCTTGTTAAAGTAATTAATATAGCTAAATGTGATGACAATGATGCAATGACTGAAGTATTTAAATCAAAAATGGTTGTAATGGGTTCTCCAACTGTTAGTAATAGCATATTACATTCTTTGGCAGGATTCATTCATTTTGTAAAAGAATTGAAATTTAAAGGCAAAAAAGCGGCTTCTTTCGGAACTTACGGTTGGAGTGGTGAATCTGTAAAAATCCTAAATGAAATAATGGAAAACGCAGGTTTTGAAATTGTTAGTGAGGGTTACAG
>JBARWW010000187.1:0-9347 GCA_049647005.1 Acidaminobacteraceae bacterium
GATTAAGCCAGTAAGAGTAATACGACATTTAAGAGTATACGAGGTGTAAAATGAGTAAAGATTATATAGTGGTAAAAGGAGCAAAAGAACACAACTTAAAAAATATAGATATAAAGATTCCAAGAGAAAAGTTAGTTGTTATGACTGGACTAAGTGGATCGGGTAAGTCTTCCCTTGCATTTGATACAATATATGCCGAAGGACAAAGAAGATATGTAGAGAGTTTATCTGCGTACGCAAGACAGTTTCTTGGACAAATGGAAAAACCAAACGTTGAATATATAGAGGGATTATCTCCTGCTATATCAATCGATCAGAAGACAACAAGTAGAAATCCAAGATCTACAGTTGGTACAGTAACTGAGATATACGATTATTTAAGATTATTATATGCAAGAGTTGGAACACCACATTGTCCTGTTTGTGGAATTGTAATATCTCAGCAGACTATAGATCAAATAGTAGATAGAATTATGGAACTTAAGGAAAAATCGAAGATTCAAGTTTTAGCTCCAATTATAAGAGGTAAAAAAGGCGAGCACAAAAGAGAACTTGAGCGTATAAAAAAAGATGGATTTGTACGTGTTAGAGTAGATGGTGAGATAAGAGATCTTGCTGAAGATATAGTTTTAGATAAAAAAACTAAACACTCTATTGAGGTAATAGTAGATAGATTGGTAGTTAAAGAAGGAATCGAAAAAAGACTTTCTGACTCAGTAGAGACAGCGCTTCGATTAACAGAAGGGCTTATAGTTATAAATATAATAGATGGTGAAGATATAATATTTAACACTAAGTTTGCTTGTCCAGAACATGGTGTTGGTATTAGCGAACTCGAGCCTAGAATGTTTTCATTTAACAGCCCGTTTGGTGCGTGTGAGACATGTAGAGGTCTTGGTCATGATCTTAAGATTGATGTTGAATTAGTTATACCAGATGATTCGCTTTCTATATCAGATGGTGGAATCGAGCCGATTGCATCAAGTGCTGAAGGAACTTATTATCAGCAGATGATTGCATCGGTAGTCAATGATTTTTCTGAGAATATAAATAAGCCTATTAAAGACCTAACACCTGAACTAGTTGAAGCTATACTATATGGAACTGGTGATAGAAAGATTACTTTTAAGTATGAGAGTAAATATGGTGGAGTAAGAGAGTATAGCGCTCCATACGAAGGCATGGTTACAAACCTAGAGAGACGTTACAAAGAAACTAACTCAGATTTTATGAGAAAAAAGATAGAGCAGTATATGAGTTTGATACCATGTGGTACATGTAAAGGGAAAAGACTTAAAAAAGAAGTTCTAGCAGTTACAGTTGGCGGTATGAATATACATGATAACACTGAAATGGCTGTAAGAGATTCACTTGAGTTTTTTGCAAAGCTTGAACTAAATGAAAAAAATACAATTATAGCAGATCAGATTTTAAAAGAGATAAATGCAAGGCTTGACTTCCTTAAAAATGTTGGTCTTGATTACCTAACGCTTTCAAGAGCGGCAGGAACACTTTCGGGTGGTGAATCTCAGAGAATTAGACTTGCAACTCAAATTGGTTCTGGATTAGTAGGTGTTCTATATATTCTTGATGAGCCAAGTATTGGTCTACATCAAAAAGATAACAAGATGCTTCTTAAAACACTAAGAAATCTGACTGATATAGGAAACACTCTAATTGTAGTAGAGCATGATGAAGATACTATGAAACATGCAGATCATATTATAGATATTGGGCCTGGAGCTGGTGAGCATGGCGGAGAAATTATTGCCGAGGGTACTTATGAGGATATATTAAATGAGCCAAGGTCTATAACGGGGCAATATCTAAGTGGAAAAAAGCGGATTGAACTCCCAGAAAAGCGAAGAGAAGCAGGGGAAAAATCAATTAAGATAATTGGTGCTGCTGAAAACAATCTTAAATCAGTTGATGTAGAAATTCCCCTAGGCATATTTACATCGGTAACAGGTGTGTCGGGATCAGGAAAGAGTACTCTTATAAATGAAATACTATATAAGGCACTTGCTTCAAGTCTCCACAGAACAAAACACAAGCCGGGAAAACATAAAGAAATAACAGGTCTTGAGCATATAGATAAGGTTATTGATATAGATCAGTCGCCTATTGGAAGAACTCCAAGGTCAAACCCAGCAACATATACAGGCATGTTTGATCACGTTCGTGATTTATTCTCACAAACGAACGAAGCTAAAATTCGTGGATATAAAAAAGGTAGATTTAGTTTTAATGTAAAGGGTGGACGATGTGAAGCGTGTAAGGGTGATGGTATCATCAAAATCGAGATGCACTTCCTGCCAGATGTATATGTACAGTGTGATGTATGTAGTGGTAAAAGATATAATAGAGAAACATTAGAGGTTAAATATAAAGGTAAGTCAATCTCTGAGGTTCTATCTATGACAGTTGAAGAGTCTCTTGAGTTCTTTGAAAACATACCAACTATAAGAAGAAAGCTTCAAACACTTCATGATGTTGGACTTGATTATATTAGACTTGGTCAACCTTCAACACAACTATCAGGTGGAGAGGCCCAGAGAATTAAACTTGCATCTGAACTTAGTAAAAGAAGTACGGGAAAGACGTTCTATATACTTGATGAACCTACTACAGGTCTTCACATAGCTGATGTTCATAACCTTATAGGTGTTCTTCAAAAGCTAGTAGATGGTGGTAATACAGTCCTAGTTATAGAGCATAATTTAGACCTTATTAAATCAACTGACCACATAATTGATTTAGGCCCTCATGGTGGAGATAAAGGTGGTAGTGTTGTAGTAACTGGAACTCCAGAAGCAGTTGCAAATCATCCAACTTCATTCACTGGTGAATACCTTAAAGCATTACTTGAAAATAATAGACAATAAGAATATGATTTAATACAGACATTTATTTTTCTGCTTATATTTTATATAGCTAGAAAAATGCTTTGTTCTACCATAAAAAGGTAAGTGATCTTATGTTTGACATAAAAGAACAACTTAAAAAACTTCCTGAGCGACCAGGGGTTTACCTTATGAAAGATAAGAAGGGAAACATTATATATGTAGGTAAATCAAAGGTTCTAAAAAATAGAGTTACTTCTTATTTTAGAGGCTTTAATTCTCATGCTCCAAAGGTTCAAACAATGGTTGTAAATATCAAAGAGTTCGAATATATAGTTACTGATACCGAGATGGAGGCCTTGATTCTTGAGCAGACATTAATTAAAAAATATCAACCAAGGTTTAATATTGCTCTTAAAGATGATAAACAATACCCATATATTAAGGTAACTATAAGTGAAGATTTCCCAAGAGTCTTTATGACTAGAAAAATTTATAAAGATAAGAATCTTTACTTTGGTCCTTATACCAATGTTTACGCAGTAAAAAAAGCGCTTGAAAGTATACACAAGGTTTATCCGATTAGAAAATGTAACAAAAAGCTTAAGAAATCTGGAGATAGACCATGCCTTAATTTTCATATAAAACAGTGTATAGGTCCGTGTAAAGGCGATGTCAACAAAGAAGCCTATAGGGCGTATATTGATGAAATTATACTGATACTACAGGGTAAGCAAGAGTCTTTTGTAAACTTCCTAGATACAAAGATGAAAGAAGAGGCTATGAAACTTAACTTTGAAAAAGCTGCTGAGTATAGGGATCTTATCGTTGGTATGAAATCGCTTACAGAAAAGCAAAAGGTTATCTCAACTCCAGATGTAAATCAAGATGTTATAGCTTTGTACTCATATGAAGATAGAACTTGTATTATGATTTTCTACGTTCGTGATGGAAAAATATTTGGGCGTGATCAGTACATAATTGAAGAAACTAAAGATCTTGAACAACCAGATTTAGTTTATGACTTTATGGCGCAGTATTATTCTGGGGTTGAAAAATTTCCAAAGGATATTCTAGTTTCAATAGCCCCAACTGACAATGAACTTATAGAAGAATGGCTAGATATAAGAGCAAACCATAAAGTGAATTTGACAGTGCCTAAAATAGGTGAAAAGAAAAAACTCGTTAAGATGGTTGCTGATAATGCAAAAGAGTATCTTACAAACTTTGAAACTAAGATTGATGATGATCTTAAGAAGAAAAATGACATTAAGAAAATGCTTGAAGAAAAACTTGGACTTGATGATATATATAGAATTGAAGCATATGACATCTCAAATATATATGGTGTATTTTCTGTAGGTTCTATGGTTGTTTATGAAAACTACAAAAAGAAAAGTAGTGACTACAGACGATTTAAAGTTAAAACCATTGAGGGATCAAATGATTATGGTTCTATGCAGGAAGTCCTGTTTAGACGTTTTTCACGTGGTATTGAAGAAAGAGAAAAGTATGAAAAGAACGGTATGAATCTTGATCAGAAGTTCAACTTATTTCCTGATGTACTATTTATAGATGGTGGAGTAGGTCATGTTAATTCGGTCCTCGATATACTTAATGCGCTTAAACTTTATATACCAGTAGTCGGTATGGTTAAGGATGATAAGCATAGAACAGATAAACTCTATTATGATGGTGACTTTATAGAGATTAAAGATACACCAGAGCTTTATCGATTTGTATATGCAATTCAAGAAGAAGTGCATAGATTTGCAATCGATCACCATAAGTCGCTGAGAACAAAAGGTATGACTAGTTCAATACTTGATGACATAGATGGAGTTGGCACTATTCGAAGAAAAAATCTTATGATTAAATTTAAGACAATAGAAAAGATAAAAAATGCGTCAATTGAAGAATTAGTAGAGACTGAAGGTATAAATGAATCTGTTGCAAAAAAAATCATAGAGTATTTCAAAATGGTAGAAACAACTTCAAAAATGGATTGAAAAACATAAAAAATTAGAAAATGGTATAGGTATTCATGCAAAAGTGAATGCTTATGCCTTTTTTCATGCATAAATATTGTAATGATTTTCTTAAAGATTGTTAAATTATTGCAATGGTTTTCTTGCAATAAATAGATAAAATACTATAAAATTATGATGATATTTAATATTTCTTGAATGTTATGACTGTTTTTGAAATATTGCAAATAATTTATGTATATATAAAAATTTTTTGTGAAATTGAAAAAATGTGCGAATATATTTTATAAATTTAAATATTATTCATCTATTAATAAATGGTCCAAACATTATTTTTATTAAAATTAATTAATAAATAGTGTTCTTTTGTATATAATTCACAAATAAAGAGCTAGGAATATGCTTGTGTAAATGAAGTGAAAATGCAGTTTTATACTATTTATAATGCACTTAAAACAAGTATTTACAGCATTAATTAGCATAAAATGTATAACTTGATCAAAGAATGTATACAATGTTTAATTTTTTGTAACAATTTTAAAATATATAGTACAATATACTTGTTGAATTAAGTTATATAAAGGTTTGTAGCTATTACTTAGCCCAATACACTTACTAGTGGTAAAAAAAATTATACTATGCATTTTAGCTATAGGATGTTATTATATTCACAAGTGACCATAATAGAAATTACATATAATGTTCCTAAGATGCCAAATAACCGTTCGACATTGTTTGGCAAGATACGATAAAAAAAGTTGAACGGATTCAATAAAAGATAATTAAGTAAAAAATTGTATATTGCTCACAAGTGCAGTATAGCTATTTGTAAAAATTAGATAAGCAAAAAATTGAATTGCGAATAATTAATAGTAAAATTGAAATGGCTACAAAGCTGGTAAAAAAAAGTTGGTTTGAGATGGATAATTAAAAGAAATTTCTTGTCGACTTAATTTTTAATTCCAAGTGTATACAAAATACTTAACCGCAAATTTATTTTTGATTGAGAATGTATGTAATTTAGACTACTGAATATTCAAATAAGCAATTCCATTAATGTCTAAGTTTCCAAGAAAAATTGTTAAATTATTATCACCAAAAAAGGATTGTTTTTAATCTGTAAAATTAATGTGTATCTATTATTAGATTGCATTTTTTAGATTAGAGATAACCTTTTATAAAGTAAAATAGAAATTCCAAATTTATCTGTTTTACATATACATGATATTTAAAAGCGATAACAGAAGGAATGTTTTTAGGAGGTATGAAAGTGGCGAAGGATATCTTAACCAAAGAGAACTTTGAAATGTTAGACGAAGCAATTGCAAAATATAAAGGTACAAAAGGACCTTTAATGCCAATTCTTCACGAAGGCCAAAAGATTTTTGGATCACTTCCGATGGAAGTACAAAAGAAAATTTCAGAAGAGTTAAACATTGCACTTGCAGAAATTTATGGTGTAGTAACATTTTACTCACAGTTTACATTAGAGCCAAAAGGCGAATTTGTAATTGGAGTGTGTCTAGGAACTGCTTGTTACGTAAAAGGAGCTCAAAATATTATTGATAGAATATCAAGAGATATTGATGTAAAAGTTGGAACAACATCGGCTAATCGTAAATTCTCACTTGAAGCTACAAGATGTATCGGTGCATGTGGTTTAGCACCAGTATTAACGGTAAATGAAGATGTATACGGTAGACTGGTTGAATCTGATGTACCAGACATTTTAGCTAAGTATATATAAGGAGGAATTTACAGTGAAATCTTTAGAAGAGTTAGCAAAAATTAGAGAAGCTACAATTAAAAAAGTTGATATAAGATCGGATAGAAAAGGTACAAGAATCGTTGTTGGTATGGCAACTTGCGGTATTGCTGCAGGAGCTAGACCTGTTTTAACTGCAATGCTTGAAGAAGTTTCGAAGCGAGGTGTTTCTGGTGTTGAGGTTACTCAAACAGGATGTATTGGCGTATGTAGACTTGAGCCTATCGTTGAAGTATATAAAGAAGGACATGAGAAAGTTACTTATGTTCAAATGGATGCAGAAAAAGCAAGAAAAGTGATTGCGGATCACATAGTAAATGGAAAAGTAGTTACACAGTATACAATCGGCGCAGTTGAAGATAACTAGGGGGGAAACAGATGGATTTATTTAGATCTCACGTTCTAATATGTGGAGGTACAGGATGTACATCGTCTGGATCTATTAATATAGAGACAAAATTTGAAGAAGAACTTTCAAAACACGGATTAGAAAAAGAAGTGAAAGTAGTAAGAACTGGATGTTTTGGTTTATGTGAAGCAGGCCCAATTGTTATTGTATATCCAGAAGGAGCATTCTACTCAAGAATTGAAGACAAAGACGTTGAAAAGATAACAGAAGAACATCTATTAAAAGGTAGAATCGTAACTGACTTACTATTTAAAGAGTCTGTACAAGAAAACGTAATTCAATCAATTAATGAAGTTGATTTTTATAAAAAACAAATGAGAATAGCACTTAAGAACTGTGGTGTTATTAACCCAGAAAAAATAGATGAGTATATAGCATTTGATGGATACAGAGCACTTGGAAAAGCGTTAACTGAAATGACACAAGAGCAAGTTATAGAGACTATGAAAAAATCAGGTCTTCGTGGTCGTGGTGGTGGAGGATTCCCAACTGGACTTAAGTGGGAATTTACTTATAATGCTAAAGGTGATCAAAAATACGTTGCCTGTAATGCTGATGAGGGAGATCCAGGAGCATTCATGGATAGATCTGTACTTGAGGGTGATCCACATGCAGTAATCGAAGCTATGGCTATTGCAGCTTATGCTGTAGGTGCTGATATAGGTTACGTTTACATCAGAGCAGAGTATCCAATCGCAGTTGGTAGACTTAGAATTGCAATGGAACAAGCTAAAGAATACGGATTACTTGGAAAAGATATATTTGGAACAGGATTTAATTTTGATTTAGAAATTAGACTTGGTGCTGGAGCATTTGTATGTGGTGAAGAAACTGCACTTATCGCTTCAATCGAAGGCGAGAGAGGAATGCCTAGACCTAGACCTCCTTTCCCAGCTCAAAAAGGTATCTTTGGTATGCCAACATTACTTAATAATGTTGAGACTTATGCAAACGTTCCACAAATCATTTTAAATGGTGCGGAGTGGTTTTCTGCAATAGGAACTGAAAAATCTAAAGGTACAAAAGTATTTGCTCTTGGTGGAAAAATTAAGAACACTGGTTTACTTGAGATTCCAATGGGAACTACGCTTAGAGAAGTAATATTTGAAATTGGTGGCGGAATTCCAGATGGAAAAGCTTTCAAAGCTGTTCAAACTGGTGGACCTTCAGGTGGATGTATTACAGAAGAGTATTTAGATACTCCAATAGATTATGACAACCTTATTAGCCTTGGATCAATGATGGGTTCTGGTGGTATGATTGTTATGGACGAAGACAACTGTATGGTTGATATTGCTAGATTTTTCCTTGACTTCACTGTTGAAGAATCATGTGGTAAGTGTACACCATGTAGAGAAGGTACTAAGAGAATGTTAGAAATATTAAATAAGATCACTGAAGGTAAAGGAACGCTTGAAGATTTAGGTAAATTAGAGTCACTAGCTGAAACTATCAAAGGTGCATCATTATGTGGTCTTGGACAAACTGCTCCAAACCCAGTATTATCTACTCTTAAGTATTTCAGAGAAGAATATGAAGCTCACGTTGTAGATAAAAAATGTCCTTCTGGAGTATGTAAAGATTTACTTCAAATCGTAATAGGCGACGGATGTATTGGATGTACTGCATGTACTAGAGTTTGTCCAGTTGATTGTATTAGCGGTGAGAGAAAAGGGCTACACGTAATTGATCAAGATAAGTGTATCAAATGTGGTGCTTGTATTGATAAATGCCCTGTTAAAGTAATTGTTAAAGAGTAATAGCAGTCGAGTATATTATAACAATAGGAATATAAGCAAAGGCTATAATTCTTAATATCTTTAAAATAAGGAGTGTAGACGTGAGTAATATAAATATAAGTATAAACGGAACTGATCATAGCGTTGATAGCGGATTAACTGTACTTGAAGCCGCAAGAACTGCTGGAATTGATATTCCTACTTTATGTTTTTTAAAAGACATAAACGAAGTAGGAGCATGTAGAGTTTGTTTAGTTGAAGTAGAGGGAGCAAGAAATCTTCAAGCTTCATGTGTATTACCAGTTCGTGAAGGAATGGTAGTAAAAACTAACAATAAAAAAGTAAGAGATGCTAGAAAAGACATAGTTGAGTTAATCTTAGCTAATCACAATAGAGAATGTTTAACTTGTTCGAGAAATAAGAACTGTGAACTTCAAAATGTATCTGAAGAACTTGGAATAACTGGACTTAAGTATGAAGGCGCTAAGAGAGAAGTAACTATTGATTCTGTTTCAGCATCTATTGTACGTGATACTTCAAAGTGTATTCTTTGTGGAAGATGTGTTAATGCATGTAAAAAAGGACAATCAATTGGTATATTAG
>JBARWW010000188.1:0-4543 GCA_049647005.1 Acidaminobacteraceae bacterium
TTACTATATTCCTATCAAATGGTTTAACTATATAGTGTTTTGCTCCAGCCTCAAGCGCTTCAAAAACTAGATGTTTTTGATCAATTGCACTTATCATAACTATCCTTGCCTCACTATAGTCTTCCACAATTTCCTTTACTGCATTTATTCCATCCATAATAGGCATACTTAAATCCATAGTAACAATGTCAGCTTGATTAAGAGCGTATTGCTCAACCGCTTCTCTACCATTAGATACTTCTGCTATAACTTCATGATCTAAACTAACAAGTATTTTCTTTAATGCTTTTCTTATTATTATAGAATCGTCAACTATCATGATAGTTGCCATAAAATCACCTCTTCATACTCTAAATATTAATATGACTATTCTTTATTAAATACCATATATACCTTCATATTAAATTCTATATCATTTACTTCGAATTCGTACACATCAAATCTTGATAAATTCATTGTACTTATATCATTAATTACAACTGGCATACCAATCATAATATTTGAAGATATTTCGCTAATTAAACTTGCGGAGTTACCAAGTATTATATTAGTTATCTCAGCAATTGAATCCTCAATTAAGGCCTTACTTGTTTCATCGTCATCAAGTCCTAGAGCATTTTTGACCCAATTAAGCGCACCTTCATCAAAGCTAAATAATAGCCTACTATCTACATCACCGTGAATCTCCATATATGAAGAATATCTATACATCGTTATCATAGAACTATCTACTTTAATCGCACCTTTGTTAATGGCTATCAAAGAACTGCCTAAGTAACGTGCTATTATGTCACTTGATGATTTAGTTACTGCATTTATAAAGTTTTCTTTCTCTATTTTATGATTATCTTCTAAATTAAATTTAGGTAGTTCAATTATTATTTTTGTATATTTATCTAACTTTGTCTCAATCTTTACATTTCCATTTATTTTTTGAACTTCGTCTATAAATGATGATAGTCCAACTCCTCTTCCAGATAAAATTGACTTAGATTCTATACTTGTATATCCTGTTTTAAATATCATTTTTAAAATTTCATTATCGGACTTTGATACAAAATAATCCTCTGTATATCCATATTTACTAATAAGTCTATGTTTCACTTTTTCAACAGAAATTCCAGCACCATCGTCTTCTATAGTTATAGTTATTGTATCATCGCTTTCAATTTTAGTTCTTATATATCCATAAGTTTTCTTACCTTTTGAAGCTCTCTCATCGTCAAATTCTATACCATGACTAATTGCATTTCTATAAACATGAACAAGAGACTTTATTACTCTCTCGTACTTTTTACTTTCGACTTCAAAATCATCTCCCTCAACTTTCATACGAAGTAGCTGCTTACCCATATCACTACTAATATCAGCTACTAGATCAGGATATACAGCAAACATTTTTTTAAATGAAACAAGTTTTAACTGCTTTAATTTATCAATCATTTTTCCATTGTAATTAGAATTTTTAGCTTCTTCAATTAAATCGTTAATTTTATCTTTATGAATCTTAATATAGTTTCCGTCGTTCAAGAAATTTTTACCCAACTTTTCCTTTAACATGCTCATATCCTTGTCTATATAGGACATAATATTATAAGAAACTATTAGCTTAAGTAGACTCCGCGGTGTATATGATTCTATATCATCTTGTATTTCAAATATTTCAGTTTCAAGCGAATGAATTAATTTCACGCTTTCAAGCATACCAAATCTATGGAATAAGCCTTTAAAGGTATGTATATCTTTCAATATGCTAAATAGTTTATCAGGGAATGTAATTTTGCTATTCATGACTTCAACTACTTCAATTTTAGCAAATGCAATGTAGGAACTAACTAGACTCAGAAATTCATCATAGTAGATAACTACATTAACTATCATATTTAATAGATTTTGTTTCTCTATCATATTAAACTCGAGTTCTTTTGTTTCGGTTATATCCGTAAGTATAAGCATAATACTATCACTAACATTTTTACTTGATATAAGTTTGTATTTAATGCTATATAGTCTACCGCGCACACTCACTTCCCTAGGAAGCAATGATATATAAAGTATAGACTGATTTTCATCATTTGTAGAATATATTTTTTTTATTATTGTTTGAAAAAACAGTTTTTGTTCTATGTTATATGGAAATAATTTTTCTGATATATCTATTTCTTTTATGTCTTCTCCAAATATCTTATAACACTCTTTAGAAAACTCACCCGAAACCATCATACGTTCATCTATAGTTAGGAATCCTTGTCCTGCATTATCTAATATTTTTTTCATTTCTTTAGAATACACTTCTAGCATAGTAAATGCATTTGTTAACTCCTGAGTTCTACTAGCGATTTTATTTTCTAGAGAATGATTATTTCTACGTATTTCATCCACATAAGTCAAATTCTCACTAGCTAGAACTTGAACTTTATTAAATATAGAATTATATCGATTTGATATAAGTGTTGATATAACGATCATAAAAATTATCGCTCCAATATATGTAAAAGTCCTAACTCTGTATATATTTGTTTTATAGACAAAATCACTTGCAAGTACAAATATTGTAATTGCAAAAACTATATGGGCTAATCTGCGCAAATTCATTTTTCTCGGATTTACCAACACATTAATTTTAATATTATAAATAACACTTATTAAAAGAAAGATAATATATGGAATCATAAGCTTTGAATACCACTCAAAATCTAATAGAAGTACTACTAACATTAATATATACAATATGTATTTGTTCACTGCAATGTATTTTTGACTGTAAAACTCTGTAAAAATTTCATTGTTAAATAAAATCAAAAGTGGAAATAGTGAATAGAAAGACCAAAATCCAAGTTTATTTAACACCTCAAATGACGTCCCTGGAAATAATTCTATTATAAAATAATCTCCAATATTAATAATCCGAAGTGCTATCATAAAAAAGAGAAGTGCAAAATACAGTGCACCCGTCGTATTCCCAAAAGTTTTGCTTTTAAAGTAAAATATTAGATGATATATACATAAAACAAGTATAGATCCTAGCATAAACAAATCAGTTCCTATACTACGTGTATCTCTTTTCATAATACTTCCAACTTTTGAAATAGATAAGCCTGAGCTTGAAAAATTGTAATAGTTGAACTTAGAAAATTGTATTAGAACTTCTATTTTCTTCCCTCTTCTTATAAACTGACCATAGCTAGTTGAATTTACAATTTTCGAGTCAAATTTATCTGTGTAAATTTCACCAGTATCAATTATAAGTTTACCATCAATCCAAATTTTAGAATTTTCTCTAAAAAAATCATTTTTAATGGTTAGAATTTCATTTTTTTTAAAATCATAAAGATAAAATTCTTTTTTTATAGTTCCGTAAGTTTCTACTTTATCAATACTTACTAAATTACCTACAAAGTCTTTTGGTATATTTATAACTTGAGAATCTGGAAGTGAAGTAGCTTTAAAATCTGATGGATATAATAGCATCTCATCATACAACTCCCAATCGCCATCTAATTCAAATATTTCCTCAGATTTAGCCGCTCCAAATATAAATAATAAAGTAACAACTATAATAGAAATAGTTGGAACTACATATTTTAATTTTCGTATCACATTCTCACCTCCTAAAAAACTTTTACATAAGTTAAAATCTACTTAATTCTTCAATCACACTTTCTTTATCAAAAGGCTTTATCAGATATGAGTTTGCACCTGCAACAAGCGCCTGAGTTATTAATTTTTTATCGGTAATGCCTGTTAACATTATAATTTTTCCTTCAAAACCATTTTTACGAAGCGTTTCTATAACCTTTATTCCATCTAATTTTGGCATATTAAAATCCAATGTTAATATGTCAGGTTCAAGTAAATCACAAAGATCTACAGCTTGCTTTCCATCAGCCGCTTCTCCTATAAGCTCAAACTTAGAATTTTTTAATATTAATTTAAGTTTTTCTCTAATAACTCTTGAATCATCAGTAATAATAATTGTTTTCATAATACTTCCCCCAAAATAGAATTACTATAATTTTTCTTGTTTTCCTAAATATTATATCATATTAATTTGCTAATTGTATTTTTCTTACATTATTTAAACTAGCCTCACCGAAGCACAAAAAAAATCGATTACGCAGATTACTTTAACCGATTTATTTATATTTATGTTTTTAAGAATTTGTATCTTTATTTGTAGCATTAAGAGTACTTACTAAGCACTTCCATAAGTTCAGTTTGATTTAATGGTTTTGTAAGATAGCCATCGAGTCCATGATCAATAGCTTTTTTAAAATGTTCATGGCTAGCGTTTGCTGATACTGCAATTATTGGAATATTTCTTTTGATATTACTAAATCCATTTCGTATGATACTTGTAGTCTCAAGTCCATCAAGTTCTGGCATAGCAATATCCATAAGTACAATAGAAAATTCACTTTCATCAAGTGTTTCTAATACTTGATAGCCATTCTCAACCATGACAACTTCCATACCTTCACGAAGAAGAATTTCCGACATAACCCGCCTTGATAGATAGTCATCATCAGCAATAAGTATCTTA
>JBARWW010000189.1:0-21891 GCA_049647005.1 Acidaminobacteraceae bacterium
ACGTAGTGGTTATTGATAAGGGTATAAATATAAATGTTAAAACGACTTCAAGAACGGTTGGAAGCATGCTCAGGGATGCAGACATAAAATTAAATGAAAAAGATAAGTTAAGTATATCTGAAAATACAAAGTTAGAAGATGACATGCGAATTATTATAACAAGATCAAAGCCCTTTACTATAAATATGGATGGTGAGCTTATAGCTGGTGCAACAACTTATAAACTTATCTCAGAAGTCCTAAAAGAGTACAATGTAGAACTTGGTGAGTTTGATATGGTAACGCCTTCTATTAATAGTATTATTAATAGAGGAGATATAATTAATATAACTAGAGTTGAAAAAGAACTTATTAGTGCTGAGGAAGTAATAACTTACTCTACTATTATAAAGATGGTTAAAGATTTAAATCCGGGTGAGATAAAGAAAGTTTCAAATGGAAAAGATGGTCTTAAAAAAGTAACGTATGAACTTGTTAAAGAAGATGGCTCTGAAATATCCAGATATATAGTGGATAAAGAAATTAGGATAGAATCAGAATCAGAAATTATAGAAAAAGGAATAGATAAGCTTTATGTTACAAGCCGTGGAAAACCGTTTAGATATAAAGAAACAATATATATGCAATCAACAGCTTATGATTTATCAGTTGAGAGTTGTGGAAAACTACCGGGAGATGCTGGATATGGAATAACATATAGTGGAACAAAAGCTAGACCAGGTGTAATTGCAGTAGATCCAAAAGTTATACCACTTGGATCTAAAGTTTATGTAGAGTCCACTGATGAAACTAGCGATTATGGTTTTGCTATAGCAGAAGATACTGGTGGTGCTATAAAAGGAAATCGTGTCGATATATTTATAGGAGATAGAAGTAGAGCTCTTAGATATGGAAGGCGTAATGTAAGAATTTACGTTATAGAAGATCCTGTTGATAGTAAGTTGATAAAAGGATATGGTAAATAAATGACTATGATGAAAATTAAAGAAGTAATAGTCGTAGAAGGTAGAGATGATGAGCGAGCTATAAAAGAAGCTGTTGATGCAGAAGTTATAACAACATCAGGTTGGGGACTAAATGCTAAGACTATTAAACGTATAAAAGAAGCTGAAAAAAGATGCGGTGTAATCATATTTACAGATCCAGATACTGCTGGAGAGCGAATACGGGAAAAACTAGTAAAGATACTTAAAGATCCCAAACATAGTTTTCTACCTAGAGAAGAGGCACTTCTTGGTGATAATGTAGGAATTGAAAATGCTACAAGTAAAAGCATAATAGATGCTCTTACTAAAACAAGAGCTGAACTGCGTGAATATGAAGAGATATTTACCAATGCTGATTTAATAAAAAATAAGCTATCTGGTTCGAAAGATAGCTCACTTCGAAGAGATATCCTTGGAAAACAACTTGGACTTGGTTATGGAAATGCTAAACAGTTTCTTAAAAGGCTAAATAAGTATGGTGTAAAGAGAGAAGAATTTGAAGACGCTTTAATACAAATGAGAATACAACTAGAGAAAGAGTAGGAATAATATGAAATTAACTTCACCAAGCACGATTAAATATATAATGGAAAAGTACGGATTTAGATTTTCAAAGAGTTTAGGACAGAATTTTTTAATTAGTGACGATGTTGTAGAAGACATACTAGACGGAGCAGAGATATCAGAAGATGACTATGTTTTAGAAATTGGACCTGGAATTGGTGTAATGACTAAAGCTATAGCGGAGAGAGCAAAGCAAGTTACTGCTATAGAGATAGATAAATCACTACTTCCAGTACTGGATGAAACTCTTGCAGAATTTGATAACATTCAGATAGTAAACGGTGACGTACTTAAACTTGATGTAAATGAGATTATTGAGACAACACTTGGAGGCAATAGACCTAAAGTTGTTGCTAACTTACCCTACTACGTAACAACTCCAATTGTTATGAAATTATTAGAAGATAATGCAAATGTATCTGATATAGTAGTTATGGTTCAAAAAGAAGTGGCAGATAGAATGGTTTCACCGCCAAATAATAAAACGTATGGTGGACTTAGTGTTGCTGTTCAGTTTTATAGTGAGGCATCAATTGTAGCGACAGTTCCAAGAAGCTCGTTTATGCCTCAACCCAATGTAGAATCTACAGTTATAAGGCTTAAAGTAAGAGACGTTCCACCAGTAGAACTTTTAGATAGAAAGTTATTCTTTGTAACAGTTAAGGCTGCGTTTGCAATGAGAAGAAAAACTTTACTTAATACTATTTCAAGTGGACTTGCTCTTAGCAAAGAAGAAACTAAAGAAGTATTACTTTTAAGTGATATTGATCCAATTAGAAGAGGAGAGACTCTTGATATGAAGGAGTTTGCAACTCTAAGTAATAATATATACAAAATGAGAAAAAATCTGTTATAAGATTTGGAAATAGTTAAGGAGCAGCCATATCATCTGGTTGCTCCTTTTTTAATTCAATTAAATTTTGATTATTAATTAAAATTTACTTAAATCCAAAATCATCTTTAGATTTATAATCCATATAAATATTTAAAGCTGGAAGATAGTTGAGTATGCCATTTGTAGGCATCTCAATTTTAAAATCGGGGTTCATAGCTTTATGAGGAATAGATTTTCTAGATGTTTTAGAATTTTTAGCATAGTCTCTAATTACTTCATAGGGAAGCAGATAATAGTCATTAAAAACTTTAAAATGAACAATCATAAAAGCAATTCCCTTTTGCTGAGTTATATCTTCCATAAACTCAAGTTGATGCTCATGAATATTTTGAAGGGGAAGACTCTTTAAATTTGTTTCTTTTGCGTCAAAAGATACACCTATGCCTTGAATTATTCCTTGAAAGTCTACCGTTGATTTTTTTTCGAAAAAGGCTTTAGTAATCATGCCAGATGAATCAATATCTATAACTTTAATAGGAACAGAAATTTTATCTACTCTTCCAAGTTTATGTTTTCTATAAAATTCATTTGTAAGTGATATTAATTCTTCAAGAACATTTCCGCGAAGGCCTCTTGATTTCCATACAGTCATTAATAATCCTCCATATAAGCTAAACTAAAGAAAGTATTAAAATTATTTCGAAATCTTTAGTTGTTAACAATATTATACACTTATATACAAAAATCCATAGAATAAGATAGTAGAATTGTTAAAAAATCTAGATAAAGACCTATAAAACTGTGAATAACCTGTGGATTATGTTGATAACCCGAATTATATGAGAGAAAGTTATACACAAAATTCAAAAAAATGCAGGTTGCTAAATAAATAATGGAACAAATATACCAAATTTTGCTTATATAATTCGTAAGTAAAAAAAACAAAAGAAATTCAAGAAAAAAATTGGTAAATATTATTTATATTCTTAGATAATGTAATCATAATGTAAATATTAATACATAGGATGTTAATATTATTAGTGTATGCTATAAGTGTGTATAAATATAATAAGCAATAAAAAAATTATCAACAAATTATGTGGAAAAATTGATAGTTTAAAGCAAAATGTTGATAAGACATTGTGGATTAAATAGAAATGCTCAAATTTTAAGTTGAGGAGGTAAATATGAAAAAGATAATTACGTTATTAATATTTATAATTATGTTTTTGCAAGTGCCATCATATGCACTTGAAACATTCAATCTTAAGGTAGTAGATACTGAACTAGAAATAAATGATGTTATAGTTGAACCGGGTAGGAGTCAGTTTCCAATACTTACTTATAAAGAGGTGATTTATTTGCCAATGACATGGCAAAATATACAGTCACTTAGTATAGATGTTAAGTTTGACTCTACAAATGTATTTATAAGTAAGTCGCAGAAAATAGCAAGTGGCTACGTGAATGGTGATGAAATTCAAGCATTTCCTGAGTCGGTAAATGCTGTACTTCCAGCAAGAAAGATTTATATAAATAATATTATTTTAGAAAATGATCAAGAGGAGTATCCACTATTTGAGTATAAAGGAGTACTTTATCTTCCTATGAGTGACCGATTTGCAGTTAAGTTACTTGATTTAGATCTTAAGTTTACAAAGGAGTCTGGTCTCAAAGTAAATAGTGATTTAGAAGTTGCTAAAGTTGAAGAATTAAACTCAATTGATATACAAATTGAAAACAAAAAAATTATAAAAGATGCACTTAATTTAGAGATGAGTGTTCTTGCAAGGCTAAAAGACGAAGAAGCAACCATAGTTTATGATAGTGCAAAAGAATATACGATAGAGATCGATAACTCTCAGGTTATAGGTCTATATAAATGGGATAGTGGAGATAGATATGCTGGTCAGTTTAAAGATGGTAAATTTAATGGTATTGGTGTATATACTTGGTCAAGTGGACAAAAGTATGTAGGTCAGTTTAAAGATGGAGATTTTAATGGTATTGGAAGGTTCTATTATAACGAAGAGTCTCGTAGTAAAATTTCAATATTTAAAGATGGAGTAATGGAAGGTAGCGATGAAGTATATACAGAAAAAGTAGTTGAGTATTCTAAAAATCAAAAGGTACTTGTACTTTTAACTGAATTTAAAAATTTCAAGCTTAGAACGAGTGAAGAAGAGTGGAAAGATTTTATGTTTGGAGAGAATGATTCAATTTCAGAGTATTATAAATCAGAATCACGTGATAATCTCATTCTTGAACCAGTTAATGAAACAGAAGGTGTAGAAAATGATGGTGTTGTACGAGTGAGACTTGATTACTTCCATCCGGATTACGACGCTGATTATCAGAGTAGTTTTTCAATTGTAAGAGATTCGCTTGAAAAAGCAAATGAATTTGTTGATTTTGATAAATATGATACAAATGGAAATGGATATATAGATAAAAATGAGTTAACAATAGTAAATGTAGTAGCTGGATATGAATATGTGAAAAATGTTAATTTACAAAGTATATATGCTCACAGAGGAACTATAATAAGTGGAAACACTATTTTTGACGACACTGACATAATTGAGTACATTATGATTGGTGAGCTTCATTATAATAAAAGTGATAATGATGTATCTTATATGTCAACTATAAGCATAGCAGCACATGAAATGGCTCACGCATTTGGCCTTCCTGATTTATATGATACAGACTATTCATCTAATGGAATTGGTCCATTTGGAATAATGGGAACTGGGATACACGAAGTTGTAAACGGAGGTAGACCAGGAGAAAAAGCAGTTGAATTTAGTGCGTGGAGTAAATCAAAACTTGGATTTGTTAAACCTAAAGTTGTAAATGTAAATGGAAAATACAATCTATACACTTCAAAAACAGGTAATTATAATA
The DNA here is from genome assembly GCA_049647005.1 of Acidaminobacteraceae bacterium. Lineage (GTDB taxonomy): Bacteria > Bacillota > Clostridia > Peptostreptococcales > Acidaminobacteraceae > JBARWW01. The sequence continues at coordinate 5,293 of JBARWW010000189.1, forward strand.
ATTTGCGAATAGATATTAATAAAAATGAATATCTTCTTGTAGAAAATAAGAATTATGATCGAAATGATAATGTTTTAAATAAAGATGGAATGCAGTCAGGAGTTTTAATATGGCATATAAATAATGATGTTATCAATAAAAACTACCTAAGCAATACCGTGAATAATGACGAGAATAATAAAGGTGTTGATCTTGTTGAATCAGATGAAATCACACTTAAATATTCAAAATTAGATGCAGATTTTAAAGATAGAAATTTTTATCCATTCTTTAGAGCTAGTGGAATATCACATTATGAGTTAAAGGTTAAGCCAGAAAGTAATAGTGATGAAGTTGATATAAGACTTATAAAAATTGATGTATTAAAAGATGGAGATAAAGCAGAGATTCAAGTTAAATTCAATTAGAGATATATTCATAAATTATGTTTAAATGATTTGTTTTGTTAAACAAATAAAGTTAAAGGGTGCGAGAGTACCCTTTAATATTAAATTCGACTGATAATGATTTTCAATTACTTGTTTTTGTGATATTATGTATATATATTTCGGAAGTCAAAATAATTTTTGTGAATACTGTTGACATTAAATTGAAATTGATCTATTATTAAAATAACCCCTGGTACAGGGGGGTTGATATAAAAATAAAATTATAAATTTGACGATGGTATTTCAAAAAATGAAATATCGGGTTTCTAAAAAATAGAGGTGAATGGTTATGTTGAAACTTACAGAAAGCGCTAAAGAAGAATTTAGAAGTGTAAAAGAAACTAAAAGAGCTGACGAACTATTTGTAAGAGTATTTGTTAAAGGATATGGTTGAGGTGGACCTATGCTTGGCATAACTCTGGATGAGTTAAAGGAAACTGATTATAGTGAAAAGTTCGAAGACGGAACAATTTTTGTTGATAAAGAATTAATAGAGATGTTCAAAGGATTTGAAATTGATTTCCAAAAAAGCTGGATATCAAAAGGCTTTATTGTAACACCAAAACAATTTGGCGGAGGAAGATGTTAAAAAAATTGTTTAAACACTTGTAGTAAAGTGTATTTTATTAATATAGAGAAAGCACTACAATAATATAAGTGTTTAATGAAGATAATATATGGAGGTTTTTAAAATGAAAAAAATCGTTGTTTATACTAGTAATACTTGTGGTTATTGCCATCTTGCAAAAGATTACTTAAACGAAAATAAAATTGAATTTACTGAAAAGAATGTATCATCAGACCCACAGGCTAGAAAAGAACTTATGATTCTTGGTTTCATGGGAGTTCCAGTAATCTTTGTAGACGAAGAAGTAATTCAAGGATTTGATAAGGATAAACTAGAAGCTTTATTAAAAGAGTAATTGAATCTTAAATTAAATATTTAAAGGACACCACATATAGCTTATGTTATATATGGTGTCCTTTTTTACGTGTATGAAGTGCTGCTATCAAACGTTGCTTCGTCAACATACCATTAAAATTTAAGTTATTGCAATAGCTCCATCTCAAGCAAATCAAGATCAAGTATAGTTATACTGTCTTTGTCATATTTTATAAGTCCTTCTTGTTCCATCTTTATAAGCTCTCGTGAAAGTGATGGTCTTTGAACAGCCATATGCTCTGCCATATGTTTTCTCGATAACTCAACTTGAATTTTTAAGTTGTTTTGAACTGTATATTCTTTAATAAGGTAATTACAGATTTTTTGTCTAATTGTATCAAGCGACAAAATCTTTACTTTACGATTTAACATTATAAGTTTATTGGACATAAGAGTTAAAAAATTTTCAAGTACAATTGGATGATGAGTTAGCATATGAACAACCTCAGTTTTTTTTATAAAAAGAATTTCTGATTTTGTAACTGAAGTAACAGACTGTGGATATTCACTATAAGAAGCAAATAGTATAGCTTCTCCAAAAGTATTGCCCGCGTGTAACTGTGTTAGAGTAGAAACTTTTCCGCTTGGATATATTGTTTGAAGCTCAACAGTACCACTAAGCACAACACCAATGGAATCACAAAAATCTCCTTCTTGTGCTATAAGACTATTTTTCTTGTAAGTTTCTATCTTATATTCGAGAAATCTAAGTAGTGCATCTATGTTTTCTGGTCTTAAATTCCTAAAAAGTATACACTTTGATAGAAAATGCGAAAGATTTTTCATAAATTTTCTCCTTTTTTTGATAAGTGTAACATATGTTACATCAATGTATCTATTTTATAAGTATAATGAACCTACAGTAACAAATCAAATGAAAACAAACAGACGACCTACAGTATACAGAAAAAAATGCATATAAACGAGTGGGAAAATTATATATTTAATAATTAGTGATTAGTAAGCGGGGGAGGAAAAATGACAAAGAGAAAAATAATAACAATAAATGAAGAAGATTGTAATGGATGTGGTATTTGTATAGATGCATGTCACGAAAGTGCAATTGAGATTATTGATGGTAAAGCAAAGCTGGTAAGTGATATGTACTGCGATGGTCTTGGAGATTGTCTTCCAAACTGTCCGAAGGATGCTATCAAAATGGTAGAGAGAGAAGCTGATGAGTATTCGCAAGAAGCAGTTGATAAGAGAATCAAAGATTTAGAATCAAATGATTCAAAATGTGACTCCCATACAGACGCTGGATGTGGTTGCTCAGGATCAACGCCACTTACAATTACTCCGGCTAAAGAAAATAAGCCTGCTGAGTTATTTACAATGGCTGCTCCAAAAGAAGCAACTCACTCACATGATCACGGCGAAGGTGGATGTAGTTGTAATAGTAAAAAAGCTGCTTTTGTATTTAATGATAAAAAAAATGATTCAAATGAAAAAATTCATTCAGAATTAAGACAGTGGCCAGTTCAAATTAATCTGATAAACACAAGTGCGGCCTACTTAGACAAGGCAGATATATTAGTTGCTGCTGATTGCACAGCTTATGCATATGGTGATTTTCATAGAGATTTTGTAAAAGATAGAGTAGTTATGATTGGTTGTCCAAAGCTTGATGATAATCAGTTTTATATTGAAAAGTTGACAGAAATTTTTAAAAAGAATAATATTAATTCATTAACAGTTGTACGTATGGAAGTGCCTTGTTGTTCAGGTATTACAATGGCTACAAGAAAAGCGCTTGAATTATGTGGGAAAAACATTTCATATAAAGAGATTACAGTCGGTGTTAATGGTGTATTAGTATAAATGGAGACAGAATAATGTTTAATATGATAAAAAATTTATTTAACAAGTCAAGTTTAGAAGAAAAAAGGAGCGATAATATGTCAATGTTTTGTTATCAGTGTCAAGAAGCAGCAGGCGGAGTTGGTTGTACTAAAGTAGGAGTTTGTGGTAAGCCAAGCGATGTATCTAATCTTCAAGATTTACTTATCTATGTATTAAAAGGTGTTTCACATGTAAATCAGGCTGCTAGAGAAAAAGGTTTAAACAAGCCAGCTACAGATAGAGAATTAATCGAAGGATTATTTTGTACAATTACAAATGCTAACTTTGATAGAGATGTATTCATAGCTAAAATCAAATCAGCATTAGCACTTAGAGAAGAAGTTAAAAATGTATTAAAAGCAAATACTGTTGTAGTTCCTGATGGACATGACTCTATAACTTGGACTAGTGACGATGCTAATGAGTTTGACATAAAAGCTACAGAAGTTGGAGTTTTATCTACTGAGAATGAAGATGTTAGATCTCTTAGAGAATTAGTTATATACGGTCTTAAGGGTGTTGCAGCGTATGCTGAGCATGCTATGAACTTAGGCTTTATTAAAGACGAAATTTCAAACTTTATGGAAGAAGCATTAGTTGCAACTACTAAAGAATTATCTGTAGATGAATTAGTAGCACTTACATTAAAGACTGGAGAATTTGGTGTTACGGTTATGGCATTACTTGATGAGGCAAATACTACTTCATACGGTAACCCAGAAATTACAGAAGTAAATATCGGAGTTAGAAATAACCCAGCTATTCTTATTTCTGGTCATGATTTAAAAGATATGGAAGAACTACTTGCTCAAACTGAAGGAACTGGAGTAGATGTATACACTCATAGTGAGATGTTACCAGCTAACTATTATCCTAAGTTTAAGACATACGAGCACTTCGTAGGTAACTACGGTAATGCATGGTGGAAGCAGAAAGAAGAGTTTGAGTCATTTAATGGACCTATACTTTTCACTACTAACTGTATTGTTCCTCCAAAAGGATCTTACAAAGAAAGATTATATACAACTGGATCTTCAGGATTCCCAGGTTGTGTTCATATAGCAGATAGAGAAGAAGGAAAGACTAAAGACTTCTCAGCAGTAATTGAAGCAGCTAAAAAATGTTCTCCTCCTACTGAAATCGAAACAGGTACAATCGTTGGTGGATTCGCTCATAATCAAGTAATTCAATTAGCTGATAAAGTTGTTGATGCTGTTAAATCTGGCGCAATCAAGAAGTTCTTTGTAATGGCTGGTTGTGACGGAAGAATGAAAGGTAGAGAGTATTACACTGAATTTGCAGAGGCTCTTCCAAAAGATACAGTTATCTTAACTGCTGGTTGTGCTAAATACAGATACAACAAATTAAAGCTTGGAGATATCGGTGGAATTCCTAGAGTATTAGATGCTGGTCAATGTAATGACTCGTATTCTCTAGTTATGATTGCTCTTGCTCTTAAAGGTGTGTTTGAACTTAATGATATTAATGATTTACCAATCGCATACAATATCGCTTGGTATGAGCAAAAGGCAGTAATCGTATTACTTGCTTTACTTAGCTTAGGTGTTAAAAATATCCATCTTGGACCAACATTACCAGCATTCCTATCACCAAATGTAGTTAACGTTTTAGTTGAAAACTTTGGTATTGCAGGAATCACTGATGTTGATGCTGACATGAAAGCGTTTTTACAATAATTTGAACCTTTGAACGTAAAAGCTTAGGGGCAGAAGCTAGTGCCGCGCTTCCTGGGGATTTTAAGATAAGTTTAAAAGCAAAAGCAAAAGCAAGATCAAAATCAATGATATTTACTAATTAATTAGCCTTCACGGACTAGATACTATAAAAGTATTAGTCTGTGGGGCTTTTTTTATTTTTATATTTTGAGAATGCGACTATCTTTTATTATTAAAAACCGAAGCTATAATATTTGAAGAAGAAAAATATGGGTATTTAAATAATGTGATAAAAATAACCATATTTGATAATTTTTTTAATAAATAGCATTGACAAGAATCTTTAATAGGTATACCATTTCACTATACCCCTATGGCAGGGGGTGTGGATTCAAACGATAAAGTATTCACAATGTGATGATTTTCATAAATGAATTAAAAGGTAGATTAGAGAAAAACTCATGCGGGATTTAATAGAGTAAAACTAGGAGGTTAACATGTCGAAAAAAGTTTTAATTGTAGGTGGAGTAGCAGGTGGAGCAGGTACTGCAGCAAGACTAAGAAGAATGGATGAGACAGCAGAAATTATAATGTTTGAAAAGGGAGAGTATATCTCATTTGCAAACTGTGGACTGCCTTATTACATAGGTGATGTCATTGAAGATAGAGAGGCGCTACTTCTTCAATCACCTGAAGAATTTAATGCAAGATTTAAAGTTGATGTAAGGGTAAATAACGAAGTTTTATCAATTGATAAAGCTAATAAGACGATAAGTGTCCTAGACGGAAGAACAAAAAAAGAATATACAGAGAACTATGATGTATTAGTATTATCACCAGGTTCAACACCACTTAAGCCACCAATCCCAGGGATTGATTCTGAGAATATATTTACACTTTGGAATATTCCTGATACAGATAAAATTAAGGGATTTGTAGATACAATTAAGCCAAAGAAAGCTGTTGTAATCGGTGGTGGATTTATAGGAATTGAAATGGCAGAAAATCTTCATGATCTTGGAATTGAAGTAACATTAGTTGAGATGCTAGATCAGGTTATGGCTCCAATCGATTATGAAATGGCTCAGCAGGTTCATAAACACCTTAAGCAAAAAGGTGTAAATCTTATTTTATCTGATGGAGTTAAAGAGTTTGTAAAAACGTCTTCATCGACAAAAGTTATTCTTCAGAGCGGAACAGAAGTTGATACTGATATGGTAATGTTATCTATTGGTGTTAGACCACAGAGTAAAATAGCAAAAGAAGCAGGTCTTGATATAAATGAACGTGGTGGTATTGTAATTGATGAGTTTATGAAAACCTCTGATGAAAATATATACGCTCTTGGCGATGCTGCTGAAGTTATAGATTATATCTTTGGTGGAAAAACGATGATTCCACTTGCAGGTCCAGCAAATAAGCAAGGTAGAATTGTTGCTAATAATATTTCTGGAAGACGCGAAGCTTATAAGGGTACACAAGGAACATCTATTGCTAAAGTATTTGACTTAAGTGTAGCAAATACTGGAGCAAATGAAAAAGCTCTTAAGAAAAATGGAAAAGAGAGAGGCAAGGACTATCATGTTGCTATGATTCATTCAAAATCTCACGCTGGTTACTACCCAGGAGCAATCCCAATGGCAATCAAACTTGTCTTTGAAGTTGGTGGAAAAATACTAGGAGCTCAAATAGTTGGATACAACGGAGTAGATAAGAGAATTGATGTAATTGCAACAGCAATTAGATATGGTGGAAGTGTATATGATTTAACAGAACTTGAACTTGCATACGCACCTCCATTCTCATCAGCAAAAGATCCAGTGAACATGGTTGGTTTTGTAGCTGAGAATATTTTGTCTGCTAAAGTTAAAGTATTTAACTACGATGAATTTGAGACAATAGATAAGAAAAACACTATAGTATTAGACGTTAGAGAAGCTATAGAAAGAGAACTTGGACTTATTGAGGGTTCTATCAATATTCCAGTAAATTCTCTTAGAGATAGAATGAATGAGCTTGATAAAGATAAAAAAATTATCATCTACTGTGCAATTGGAATTAGAGGATATGTTGCAGCTAGAATACTTATGGAAAATGGATTTACTAATGTTTATAACCTAAATGGTGGATACTCAACTTACTCATGCGTCTATTGTCAAGATGAAAATGACACTTCAAAGTGTGGTGGTATGATGTGTAGTGATGAGATAGATTTTAGTGAGTCAGGATACATTGAAGAAGTGCCCTTTCAAGCAACTGGAAAAGAGATAAATCTCAATGCTTGTGGACTACAATGTCCAGGACCAATAATGCAGGTTTATAAGTCACTTGAACTTATGGAAAATGGTGATGTGTTAAACGTTAAAGCAACAGATCCAGGCTTTGCAAGTGATATTATTACATGGACAAAAAAGACTGGAAATACTATGATTGATTCGGGAAAAGAAAATCTTAATTTCTATGCAAAAATCATGAAAGGCACAGCAGAGAAAAAACCAGCAGTTGGAGTTCCTTTGCCAGAGAAAAATGATAAAACAATGGTGGTGTTTTCTGGTGATCTTGATAAAGCAATAGCATCACTTATAATTGCTAATGGAGCAGCTTCAATGGGTAGAAAAGTTACTATGTTCTATACATTCTGGGGAGTAAATATCCTTAGAAGGAATGAAAAAGTACATGTTAAAAAAGATATGATGGCATCTATGTTTGGTGCTATGATGCCAAGAGGAACAAAAAAACTTAAACTTTCAAACATGAGTATGATGGGAATAGGCGGAAAAATGATACGTAAGATTATGAAAGATAAAAACGTTGACTCACTAGAAGTATTACTTCAGTTAGCACTTGATAATGGTGTTGAGATGTTAGTGTGTAACATGTCTATGGATTTAATGGGAATAACAGAAGAAGAATTAATAGATGGGGTTACAATGGGTGGAGTAGCAACTTATCTAGGTGCTGCGGAAGATGCAGACGTAAACTTATTCATTTAATTTGATGCTCGATTTAATACTTTTATTTGGATAAAATATCGTTTGAAATCAGTGGCTTTATGGCGAAACTCGCTTTGCTCGGACAGTCGCCAAGCCCCACCTTTCAAACTTCATTTTATGACCAAATAAAACTAATAATCTGCGCTACAAATCATATGAATAATATTTGTTAAAACCTTAAAACCTCTGAATCGGCAAAGTATAAAAGTTTAGCTTTTATTATTGAAATTGAAGCTAGTGCCGCGCTTCCTGGGATTAAAAGCATTAAAGTATAATAAGCAATATCAAAAGCATCTGATTGTGGGCTACTGGAAATTCCAGTAGCCTATTTATTTTTAAATATTCTAACCTTCTAGAAAAATTGTAATACCCCATAGCGTAGGGGTGCAAAATATGATATATTATATTAAAAGAAGGTGGGAAATATGTCTGATGAAAATGTAAAAGATACATCTGGTGCAAAAGTAAAAAGTGGTATTGTAAATAGACTTAGAACTATTAAAGGTCATATAAATGGAATCGAAAAGATGATTGATGAAGGAAAAAGTTGTGATGAAATTCTTCTTCAAATAGCTGCAATTAAAGCTTCAGTTCATAAGGTTGGTCTTGTAATTATGGAAGAGCACGCTATGGAGTGTTTGCTTACTGGTGACGATGGTGAACCGGTAGATAGAGAAAAGATGGAAGAGGTAATAAAGACTCTTGTAAAATATTCTAAGTAAATAATATTAAATAATTTACTGCTCAGCTTGAGCTTATATTTGAATAAAATTTTGCTTGTGCTGTAAATCATTTAATATTTACGGTTGAAAACCTGAAAACCTGAAAACCTTAAAAACCTTAAAACCTGAAAACCCCAAGCCACTAAATCGCTAAGATTTAAGGGTTTGGGGTTTTCTTTGGAATGGAAGCTTGTTCCGCGCTTCTGATTTGAAAATATTTAAGCTAAGCAGCAAATTATTGAATATAACTTACTAATTAAATCTATTGCAAGACACTCTCTATCATTTCATTTACAGATGAATTTGCCGAGATACCCTTAATCATAGCAAGTGACTTTTTAATATCACCTATTAAAATACCACCAACAAATTTATTATCTAAAAATACAAGCTTTTTATAAATTCCATTTTTAGGCTCATTTTGAACAATAGTTTTATAGTCATTATCTTCATTAGTTCCAATATCACCAATAGAGAAAACATTCATGTCCATACCATTAAATACATTTGAAGGTATAGCATTTTTATAAGCTAGTGTGTCTCCAACTACATTTGCACCAGCTACCTTACCTTGTTCAATTGCAACTGGCCATATAGCAATTGAAACATTATCAAATTCTGCAACGTCACCACATGCATAGATACTATCATTAGACGTTTTCATATTTTCATCAACTACAACGCCACGACTAACTTCAAGTCCAGCATCGCGAGCGAGTTGTGAATTCGATCTTATACCAGCTGATATAATAACCATATCACATGGAAGTAGTACACCATCACATAGCTGAACACCAGTAACTTTTTCATGTCCAATTATGCCATTTGCAAGTGCGCCAGTTAAAGCTTTAATGCCAGTTTTTCTTATACCATCTTCTAGCATTTGAGAACCCTGCTCATCAAGTTGTCTTGGCAGTATTCTATTTTCTGCCTCAAGAACAATAATATTAAGACCTAGAGATTTAAGTTCCCATGCTACTTCAAGACCTAGTAATCCACCACCGATAACGATTACAGACTTAGAGTTTTTCGCATACTCTTTAATATTGTCAGCATCAAGCTTACTTTTAAGTGAGAAAACACCAGTCTTATTGTGGTCTGTGATAGGTGGTATAAAGTTCGAACTACCATTTGCAAGTATAAGTTTTTCATAAGGTATAACTTGATTATCAGATGTAGTAACAGTTTTATTATCTGGAGATAATTTTGTTACTTCAGTATTTAACATTAGTTTTATATTATTGTCTTGGTACCATGATTTATCGTGAAGATAGAACATATTTTTGTTATAATCACCACTGATATAATCAGGTAACATTGGGCGGTAATATCCGTAGTCATTATCTGTTGTGATTATTAAAATATTGCAGTCACTGTTTCTTTTTCTAATAGATTCAGCAGCAGAAGTACCAGCAGCATTATTTCCGATTATAACAATTGATGCTTTCATATCGCTGACAAAGGTACTTTTTTCTTCTATATATTCTACAAATTGTTCATGACTTGCGCCGCAGGCAGGGCATATATCTGGTGGAGTAACACCATCAAAGACCTCATTACATACTATACACTTCCAGCTCTTAACTACTCCCTCAGAAGGAGCAACCTTAGGTTTATCTTCGCTAATTGTAGTTGCAACGAAAACTTCGTTTCCAAGCACCTTATCACCAAAGTTAATACCAAACTCAGTAGCTTCTTTAAGCTGTATATCAGATGGTCTAAAGTTAACTTTTAGACCGGGTATACACTTCATTCTAAGTTGTTTAAGTCTAGTCATTATATTAGGAACAGCCTCGCCACTCCATCCATATGATCCAAACGCACTAGCAAACTTTCTTCCGTGAACTATAGGAGACATCTGAACAAGTAAGTCCCATATAGGTGGAAGAGCCTCACTATTTATAGTAGGCGAACCAAAGATAACACCATCAGCCCAGTAAATTTTTTCCATGACCTCAGCTGAGTCTATGTGAACCATATCAAATGATTCAACCTTTATATCACCACACGAAATAAGACCTTTAGTAATAGCATTAGCAATTTCCTCGGTATATCCATAAGCCGAAACATAAGGTATAACCACTGTTTTAACCATGTTAGGATTTACATCAGTAGACCATTCTTTACACAAGTCAACGATTTCTCTTGGATTAACGTCAAGAACAGGTCCATGGCCTGTGCATATCATATCAATTTCAAGATCCTCAATTTTCTCAATAGCTTTTAGCATGTATTCTTTAAAAGGTCCCATGATCATATCAAAATAATATCTAAGTGCCTTCATATAATCATCTTTATTATCAAGCTTTGAAAATAAGATATCATCAAAACAATAATGAGCTCCAAAGGAATCACATGTGATAAGTGTTTTGTCTTCTTTTATATAAGTGTAAATAGAATCTGGCCAATGTAAAAATGGAGCAGAAATAAATTCTAAAGTTTTTCCACCAAGATCTATACTATCGCCAGTATTTACTGATATAGACTTAAAATCACGGTTAATAATTTCTTTAATAAATCTAATTGCTGAAGATGACCCAACTACTACTGCGTTAGGAGAAAGATCAAGAAGATTCCCTATAGATCCTGCGTGGTCTGGTTCTGTGTGGTTGGCTACGATGTAGTCAATTGAAGTAACATCAATATTTTTTTGTAAATTTGCGATATATTTGTCCCAAAATTTTACCTTAACAGTTTCAAATACAGCAGTTTTCTCACTTCCACGCACAAGATATGAATTATATGTTGTGCCAAATTCAGTGTGCATTATGATATCAAATATTCTAAGATCGGGATCAAGTGCTCCGATATAGTCTATTCCAGGTTTAAGATTAAGCGTTTTCATAAATAGCCTCCTTGGATTAATACATGTGATAATTGTCTTCATACTATATTTTATACCATTTTTTAAGCATATCAACACTATGTTTATACTTTAGACATATAAATGATTTAACCTTTAAATATATTGTTAATAATTTTAGAAATTTGATTAGTGAGTTCTTTTAAAGGTATAAATAAAAAAGAGCGACTTAAAAGAATCTGAGTTGATAAATTATTAATTTAAGTAGCTTTAATATATAAAAAGATACTTAAGCAAATAATTGACAAACCAAGATTTAATATGTTATTATAACTTTGTAACAATTACAAAGTTGATATTGGTTTAAGTGTCCTTACTTAAGGCCTTGGAAAAGGCAGACATATTTTGCTTTGTGTAGCTTGAAAATTAAATTAAGAAATATATATTGCAAAGTTGATTTGTAAAAAAATTCCCTAACCAACTATGTAACAAAAAGTAAAACTGTAATAAAATTAAACATGTAAGTATTTCAATAGTAGAAAAATATGGTATATTGGAATATATAATATTAAAAAGTCTTTTGACTTATTAAATATTTAATCTAAGGAGGAAATTATTATGAAATATGTATGTATAGCTTGTCAGTGGATTTATGATCCAGAAATTGGAGATCCAGATGGAGGAATTGCTCCAGGAACTGCATTTGCTGACATTCCAGAAGATTGGGTATGCCCAGTTTGTGGAGTAGGTAAAGATATGTTTGAGCTTGTTGAGGAATAAGCTAAGTTAATAATAAATAAAATAAAATGAATTATAAAATACGAGGAGGAAATAATATGAAATATGTATGCGTAGCGTGTCAATGGGAGTATGATCCAGAAATTGGAGATCCGGATGGAGGAATTGCTCCAGGTACTGCATTTGCTGATATTCCAGATGATTGGGTATGCCCAGTTTGTGGAGTAGGTAAAGATATGTTCGAACTTGTAGAGTAGTAATTGATTTAATCGTTACAGGAAGGGGAAACAATCATTAATGGATACAAAGATTGTGAATGTTAGTGAATTTTTGAGAAGCAATGGAATAAAACCATCTTTTCAACGAATGAAAATTTTCGAATATCTTATGAATACTACAGAACACCCAACGGTTGATGTTATTTATAAGTCTCTAATTCATGAGATTCCGACTTTGTCTAAAACAACTGTTTATAACACACTGAATTTATTTGTTCAAAATAATGTTGCATTGCTTATTACCATTGAAGATAATGAAACTAGATATGATGCAAATACTTCACTTCACGGGCATTTTAAATGTGAAAAGTGTGAACGAGTTTTGGATTTTAAGGCCGAAATTTCTGATTTAGTAATTAAAGAACTAGATAAATTTCAAATTAATCAACAACATATATACTTTAAAGGAATATGTAGTGGATGTTTGTAGTATAAGCTGCCACTTGGCAGCTTTTATTTAATAAAGAATATCATATGCTGTGGAAATACTCTAGGTCTATAACTTAAAGTATTTTCTAAGTGGATAAACTTTTATAAAATTTTAGTGCTTAATAGGTTATTTTAGAGTAGTGCATTTTATGCATTTTCTATATTAAATTGGAGGAATTATAATGGCTAAGAAGTTAGACGTTTACAGATGTGAATTATGTGGAAATATAGTTGAAGTTTATAATGTTGGCGGTGGAACATTAGTTTGTTGTGGTCAAGATATGAAATTAATGGAAGAAAAATCTGCGGATTTAACTACTGAAAAACATGTACCAGTTATCGAGAAAATCGATGGTGGATACAAAGTAATTGTAGGGTCAACTCCACATCCGATGACAGAGGAACATTACATACAATGGATTGAACTAATTGCTGATGGCGATTCTTTAGTTCATTTCTTAAAGCCTGGTGACGTGGCAGAAGCAACTTTTATGACTAGTGCTAGTAAAGTTACTGCAAGAGAGTATTGTAACTTACACGGACAATGGAAAAACGAATTATAAGACGACTAGTTAACTTGTTTTAACTATTGAGATATGAGTAAAGGAGATTTTAAAATGATTAGTAAGAAATTAGAAGAAGCTATAAATAGTCAAATTAATGCTGAGTTCCACTCAGCATATTTGTACTTATCAATGGCATCATACTTTGAAGGTGAAAATCTTCCAGGTTTTGCTAATTGGATGAGAATTCAGTTTGAAGAAGAGCAGTTCCATGCATTCAAGATGTTTGACTATCTTTCTGAGAGAGGCGGAAGAGCAATCTTAACTAAGATTGAAGGACCTCAAACAGATTGGGATGGATTAGTTGATGTATTTGAATCAACGCTTAAGCATGAGCAGCTTGTTACAAGCTTAATCAACAATCTTGCTGACGTTGCTCAAGAAGAGAAAGATAGAGCAGCTCTTGCATTTTTACAGTGGTATATTGAAGAGCAGGTTGAAGAGGAATCTAATGTTGAAACTATTCTTAGTCAACTTAAATTTCTTGGTGGAAAAGGACATGGAATTCTTATGTTAGATAGAGAATTAGCTACTAGAACATTTGTACCACCAGTAGCTTAAGCTAGATAAATAAATTATGCACTTACGAGCCCTTATCACTAATTTTGATAAGGGCTCTTTGAAATAAAATATTATCAATATATTATTTTGGTAAAATATGACTATGTTTTATACTAAGCAAAAATATTTTGCTATGGTATTGTTGTAAGTATTCAAATAGTAAAATGCTAAAATTCAAAAGGAGGAATTTTTTTATGTCAATTCAAGGAACTAAAACAGAGCAAAACTTACTTAAGTCTTTTGCAGGTGAATCACAGGCTAGAAACAGATATACTTTTTTTGCTAAAAAAGCAATTGAAGAAGGTTATGAGCAAATTGCTGCCTTATTTTTAGAAACAGCTGAAAATGAAAGAGTTCATGCAGAAAGATTCTTTTCTTATTTAGAATCTGGTGAAGGCCTTGAAATTACAGCTATGTATCCAGCTGGAAAAGTGAGTAGTACATATGATAATTTAATTGCGGCTGCAAATGGTGAAAATGAAGAGCATACTGAAATTTATCCTGGTTTTGCAGATGTTGCAGAACAAGAAGGTTTTAAAGCAGTTGCTGCAACATTTAGAAATATTGCAAATGTAGAAGTAGAGCATGAAATGAGATATAGAAAGCTTGCTGAGAATATGAATAAATCATCAGTATTTAAAAAGTCTACACCAGTAAGATGGAAATGCAGAGAATGTGGCCATGTTCATGAAGGTACGGATGCTCCTAAAGTCTGTCCAACGTGTTTAAAACCTCAATCTTACTTTGAATTAAAGGAAAGTAATTATTAATAAATTTAATACCAAAATAAAGGCCTATATCTAGAAAAAAAAGCTGATTTTTATATGAAAATCAGCTTTTTTTTTTAATTATTTTTAGATTATTTGAAAAAAATCTTATAAGTATGTTAATTTATCCAGTATTTATTCAGTTTGACGTCTTACTCTAATTATCATATAATCGAGAGCAATAAGTTTATATGATAATTAATTTATATATATAGAATGTGAATATTATAGGGGGATAAAAATGGATGTATATGATCTTAAAATACTAGAAGAACTCCAAAATGATGCAAAAACATCAACAGCTGAGCTTGGAAGAATAATTGGACTATCAACTACTGCAACAAAAGAGCGTGTTAAAAAGCTTGAAAATGAGGGCATTATAAAAGAATATACTGCAGTTATAAATAGTAAAGCTGTAGGTGTTGGCCTAATTGCTTTTATAACAGTTCCTGTAGGTGATATTTCTATACTTGATATGGGTGAATTTCTAGTAGGGCTTGGAGAGATTCAAGAAGTGCATAAGGTAACTGGAGATACATGCTTTTTTATCAAAGCAAAAGTGAAAGATGCTGCAAACTTAGAAATTTTAATTGATAATATTAACAAACATGCTAAAAACACTTATACTTACCTAGTTCTATCTACTCTAAAGGAAACCAATAAAATTAAGATTAGTTAGAAGGTGGAATAAGCCTGTTAAATTAAAAAAACAACAATATATTGACGGAAATTTGTCTTGTGGATAATTAAAGGCTGATATAAAAAAATTATATCAGCCTTTAATTATCTAACACTTATTGTTATTTACCATATCAAGAACTTGCTGAGGACTTAAGTTACTTGCATTTATTACTAGCATTTCATGGTCTTCCTTTCCATTATACATACATTGTTTGTTTTCGATTTCTTCATAAACAGTGTCAACACCATTCATAATTGAGATGTCAGAGCCAATATCACCTTCACCCATATGTAGAACTTCATGACCGTCCTTTTTTAGTAAGTTTTCAATTTCCGCCATACCTTTTTGGATTGAGATCTTATACTTTTTCATAAATAGGCCTCCCTTTATAGATACTCTTGTAAATTACTGATGCAAATTTTATTAACGATATAAGTTATATTACTCTAATACCCAGTGTAATTTTATTATTACCATATATTTTCTATGTATATTGTATATAGTGTGTTTTAGTAAATATCAAAAGCCCAATTGTAAAATCTATGTTAATATATTATATTTATAGTTGTACTTTGATGGAAAAAAGATATACTAATCACAAGATATAAAGTTTATAAACATCAGTCTTAAAGCTGATATTTCAAATACATTGGAGGAAAGATATGAATATTGCATTAGTTGCGCACGACAAAATGAAAGATAATATAGTAAAGTTTGCTGTTAAGCATAAAGATATTCTGCTTAAACATAACCTGTTTTCAACAGGAACAACAGGAAAGAGAATTCACGATGTTACTGGACTAGAGATAATTAGATTTCTATCAGGACCACTTGGTGGAGATCAACAAGTTGGAGCCCTTGTAGCAACTGAAAAAGCTGATTTAGTTATATTTCTAAGAGATCCACTAACATCACAGCCACATGAGCCAGATGTTCAAGCACTTATGAGACTATGTGATGTACATAGAATTCCAATTGCATCAAACATAACAACTGCAGAACTTCTTCTTAGAACTATGGTAGAAGATGGAAACTGGAAAAGTATAAAAGATTCTTATAAGTAACAAAGTAAATCATAAGCTTCCTGCCTACTTGGCCTGGAGCTTTATTTTATTTGCTCCCAAAAAAATTAAATAGGCCACTGGATGAAATCCAGTAGCCCACCACCTATAAC
>JBARWW010000190.1:0-1881 GCA_049647005.1 Acidaminobacteraceae bacterium
TTATTTTTATTAGCATCTCTAACACACCCTCACATGACTTATATAACTTAACAATGAATACTTCAGTTTTAGTTCTTAACCATCTTAATAACAATCCAATCAAGTTCATCTATATTGCTTTTTGAAACTCTATACTCAGTTCCATCTATATCAACTAAAACAATATTTTCCTTAGAATTAATTATCATTTGAGCAAAGTTCCTAACTTCCTCAGTTTTACTTTTCATTAAATTAAAGTCATCAACCATATATGAATCACTCTTTATAGTCTCAATATATTTATGATTTTTTAAAATTGGTAGCGAAAGTATAGTCGAAATTTCTTCTGAAATTGTAACAACTATACCTTCTGCTGTTATCATAAATAAATCTTCATTTTGAAGATGCTTTTTTGTAATTTCAGTTATCGTCAAATCTATTCCCGCAACACCTTGTAGATAATCATCACTATATACAGGAGCAATTGTTGAAATCATCCACCCTCTACCTGCCGGGTCAACATATGGTTCTTTTACCCAAACTGGAATTTTTTCTGGATTATGACCCAGATCAGCTAGATAATAAAAATTGAAATCAGGAATATTCATTTTTGGTTGGTACTGGGTCAAAACATCAAAACTTGGATATATTCTATTATAAGAATTCTCATCATTATAATAAACTTGAGCAATTTCATCATGTTTTTTCATAATAGTTTTAAATGTACTATCTATTCCTTCAGTAAAATAAACAGCGTCCTTAATAAGATCATTTATAGGAGTATATCCAGATACAAAAACTGCAGAACCCTCACTCAACTCTTTTCTATAAAAGACACCATTTTCACTTAATGTATACTGATTTTCATCAACATTTGATATTAGTTCCATTTTTTCACTTTCACTTAAATTATATATTTTTTCAAGTTGAATAGCTAAATTAGAAACTTCTTTTTTGTATACTTCTAGCTCTAAGAAAATATTTCTACTTAACTCATCAAGCTCAGGTAAATCTTCACTACTAATTTTTGTACTACAAGCAGAAAATAAATTTAGAACGAATATTAAAAATAAAACCCCAAATATTTTCACCATATATTTTTTATATACCATACATTACCCCCGAATTTAAAAAACTACATTTTCAAAATTATCTTCAACATATCTTGAATATGTATAGAATAAATCTGATAATCTATTTACATACTTAACTAATAATTGGTTAATCTCTTCCTCGCGACTTAATTTTACCATCAATCTCTCTGCCCTTCTGCAAACAGTTCTACATATATGAAGATATGCACTTTGAACATTGTCACCTGGAATTATGAAAAACTTTGGTGGCTCAAAATAGTTAAGATAAAAATCAATTTCTCCTTCCAAATCATCTATATCTTCTTGAACGATTAGCGTTGACAGTATACTCGTATCAACTGTTGCAAGCTCTGCTCCAACATCAAATAACTTTCTTTGTATTTTATGCAGTTTTGCAGCAATTTTTTCATCAAAAACATTATGTTTTGCAATAGCTATAAATGAATTCAATTCATCAATTGTGCCATAACAATCCACACGTAGGTTATCCTTATAAACATCTATAGAATCAAACAAACTCGTCTTACCCTTATCTCCTGTTCGAGTATAAACTACCATTTCATCTAATTTTCTATCATCGTCTTTTTCAATCATTTTTAACAACTCCTCTATTTTAATTTGTTAGTATTATTGGCTTCAACTATAATTTATATACCCAACTACAGCTCATAAACGACTAATTTATATTTAGAGGAGATTTTGATTGCTTCTTTATTATTAATAATCTATATAATGGATTAAGAGTGGATTAAAAATGAGATATTATGTATTTATATTGTTTCCAAACAAAAAAAAGCCCTCACAAAAG
>JBARWW010000191.1:0-2199 GCA_049647005.1 Acidaminobacteraceae bacterium
GCAAAATAAATAGATTTAGGCAAAGAAGTTTGTTGACATAATATAATGACTTGTGATAATATTATACTTTTTACTTAACTTGACAGTAAAGAGTATATCAACTATACTTATAAAGAGTATTGTAGACTGGAGGTATAAATATGTTTAATATAGGTGATAAAGTAGTTTATCCAATGCATGGTGCAGGAGTTATTGAAGGAATCGAAGAAAAAGAAATCTTAGGTGAAATAAAAAAGTATTTTATTTTAAGACTCCCTCTAAAAAACATGAAAGTAATGCTACCAGTTGATAATATCGAAAATATAGGACTTAGAAACATTGTTACAACGGATGTTGTAGAAGAAATTTTCGTTATTATGGAAGGCGAAAAGTCGGAAATGCCTCAAAACTGGAATAGAAGATACCGAGCTAACTTAGAAAAAATAAAAAGTGGTGACATAACAGATGTAGCTATAGTTGTTAGAGATCTAATGATCCTTGACAAAGAAAAAGGTTTATCAACTGGTGAGAGAAAAATGCTTAATAATTCTAAACAAATTTTAGTTAGTGAGTTAGTATTAGCTTCTGATTACATTGAAAAAGATGTAGAAGATAAAATTAAGAATGCTATAATAAAAGAGTAGTTTGATTACATATTCTACTAATGTACAGCGTTATTTGACAGAACTCCATCGGGTTCTGTTTTTTATTTGTGTAATTTTAGTAAGTCTTATGAATTAGGAAAGAAAAGTTTACAAATCAACTACTTTTTTATTTTTGTTTTGCTCTAAAAGTTATTATTTGATTTACAAACAATTGGGTAATAATAGGTTGTAGATTTTATACTCTCAAATCATAATTATACTAAATTGTATTTATACTTAAATATATTATATTATTATTAAAATGTTCATCTTATGTTCTCAAAGATATTATAATATGTTAATATAAAATGTAAAAATATATAAAAAAACAGAAAGGAGGGATATTATGGTTAAAAGAATTTCGAGAATAGTTTTACTTTTATTTGGTTTATTTTTCGGATATGCGATTGGAAACGCACTTTTTGCAGCACCTGCCATGCAGTTAACACTAAAATATAGTGCTGATAATGTGGTTTTGGAAGTTGTATCATCTATTGCATGTTCAATTTTATTTGGACTTATATTTTATTTTTTATCGCCAAAAATTGTGAAACTTACAGTGAAAATTGCTAAAACTATAGAACATGAACTGGAAAAAATACCAGTAAATCAAATAATATCAGGATCGGTAGGACTTATTATAGGTTTGTTAATTGCTTATTTAATTTCACCATTATTTAAGATAATTCCAATTGATATAGTTTCAACAGCACTTACTGTTGTATCATATGGTTTTTTAGCTTATCTTGGAGTGAATATTTCTAATAAGAATTTTTCTGATTTTGGAAGACTTACGGAGGTATTTAAAAAGAGTGGTTTTTCAAAAAATAGTTCAAAGTCATCATCAAATGCAAAACCAAAGATACTAGATACTAGTGTAATTATTGATGGAAGAATAGCTGATATTTGTAAAACAGGATTTATTGAAGGTGAGGTTATAATTCCAGAGTTTGTACTTGAGGAGTTAAGACATATTGCAGATTCATCTGATGGTTTAAAAAGAAACAGAGGTCGAAGAGGGCTTGATATCTTAAAGATGATTCAGGAGGATTTACAGGTAGAAGTAAGGATTGTTGATACTGATTTTGAAGATGTAAATGAAGTAGATATAAAACTACTTAAACTTGCACAAAAAATGAATGGTTTTGTTGTTACAAATGACTTTAATTTAAATAAAGTTGCTTCACTTCAAGGTGTTCCAATCTTAAATATTAATGAATTAGCAAACGCTGTTAAACCAGTTGTTATGCCAGGTGAAGAGATGGTTGTTACTATCATTAAAGAGGGTAAAGAATCAAATCAAGGTATTGCATATTTTGATGATGGGACCATGATTGTTGTAGAGGGAGCACGTAAGAGTATAAATGTGACTATGAAAGTCCTTGTTACAAGTGTTCTTCAAACTGCTGCTGGAAGAATGATATTTGCAAAACAAATTTAGTATATTTGAGGTAGATGTAATTTTGCATCTACTTTTTTGTGTTTTAATAGAGAATTATATCGAGTTGTAAGTATGTTTAGTTGAGTATTAATCTAAGTAAGTTTTGAATATCCACTTTTATACTCGTATGGGACT
>JBARWW010000192.1:0-9774 GCA_049647005.1 Acidaminobacteraceae bacterium
GGTTACAGGTATGGACAAAGACAATTGTGATTTAATAAAATCAAAACGAGTGAAAGACAAGAAATTTGAAGTGATTGAAGGTTATACAATAAAGTACCATGCAAATGGATCCACTGTTTGGTCGAAAGGGAAAGTTGTCAACGAACAACCCGAAGGTTATTGGGAGTGGTATCGGATAGATGGAACACTAAAGCGCTCAGGGTATTTTGATAATGGAGAACCTGTAGGAGAGTGGATTACATATGATAGTAAAGGTGAAAAATATAAGTCGACTCAACGTGCTAAATTGTAATCATGAAAGTATTACTTACTTTACATGGTGTTGGACCCAAGGATACTAGGCTAATAAAAGAATCGCTTTCAAAAGATGGTTTTTCATTTAATTAATACGACAAGGAGGACTATATGAAAAAAATTAATAAATCTATAGATATAAACACATCGAGTGATGTCATTTGGGCTGCAATTATCAATCCATCAAAGTATCAACTTTGGACTTGTGCCTTTCATGAAGGGTCTTATTTTGAAGGCGGTTGGCAAAAAGGTGATCATATTAAGTTTTTACTAGCGGATGAACAGGGACATACAACAGGCATATATTCAGAAATCGCAGAAAGTGACCATTTAAAACACATATCTATAAAACATTTAGGTCTTGTGAACGATGATATTGTTGATTATACCAGTGAAGAGGTAAAGAAGTGGGTACCCTCTTTTGAAAAGTATTATCTTGAAAAGATTGATAACAACCATACGCGATTTACTGTAGATGTGGATGCAGATAATGAGTACTTTACCCATCTTAATGAGGTTTGGGACTTGGGACTTGTGAAACTTAAAGAAGTTTGTGAGAAGAACATAGGTGCATTTGCCTCAATAACTGTTGAGGCACTTGTGGAGGTATCGATACATCAAGTTTGGGATTATTGGACATTGCCTGAACATATTACAGAGTGGAACTTTGCCTCTGAGGATTGGCATTGTCCAGAGGCAATAAATCATCTTTTTAATGGTGGACATTTTGTTTATACCATGGCAGCAAAAGATGGAAGTATGTCATTTGGTTTTGCAGGAACATATACTGACGTTGTAGAAGATTCATACATTATGAATCAATTAGATGATGGCCGAATGATGAAAGTCACCTTCGAAAAGGTTGGATTAAATCAGACAAAAGTGATTGAAACCTTTGACGCAGAAGATGTCAATACCTTAGACCTTCAAAGAAAAGGGTGGCAGTCAATCCTAAATAATTTTAAGAAGGTTGTTGAAAGCAAGTCAGAAGATTGAAAATCAATTGATACCTCATTTTAATCAAATTATGGGTACAGATGATTTTGAAAAGGAGAGCTTTATGATGCAAGAACTGAACACGGTATTAACTTTTGAATCTTATTTTCAACAATTTCCTATTGATGTCCAAGAGATATTGCAAAAGATAAGAGACTATACACCAAGCTGCACCTGAAGCTACTGAAAAAATAAGTTATCAAATGCCTACCTTTTATTTGTATGGTAATTTGGTTCATTTTGCAGCCTACAAAAAACATATTGGCTTTTATCCTGCGCCTAGTGGTATAGAAGCGTTTATAGAGCAAATGAAAATTTACAAGTATGCAAAAGGATCAGTTAGTTGAATTAAAAAAACAAGAAAATAAATAATTAGTAATGCGGGAGGTAGTTTATGCAAAAAATAGTACCCCATTTATGGTTTGATAACCAAGCGTTAGAAGCTGCCAGGCTTTATGTTAGTTTGTTTGAAGATTCAAAAATATTAAATACGGCGATGCTTTATGATACGCCATCTGGAGATGCCCAAACAGTAGCATTTCAGTTAGCTGGTTTTGAATTTGCTGCTATTAGTTCCGGTCCTTACTTTGCCTTTAATTCATCCATTTCATTGATGGTAGCTTGTGAAACGAAGGAAGAAGTGGATCGTTTATATAATACGTTAGTTGAAAGTGGTAGTGAATTAATGCCCCTAGATACTTACGACTTCAGTGAATGGTATGCCTGGATTAGCGACAGATATGGTCTGAATTGGCAGATCATGTTAGTTGAAAACATTAACGAACATAAGAGAATTAGACCATGTCTATTATTTGGCATGGAAGTATGTGGTAAGACACAAGATGCCATGGATTATTATTCTAATGTCTTTTCAGATTCAAAAGTCGGTTATATAAATCATTATCTTGAAGGACAAGCAACAGACCAACGAGCAAAGATTAATTATGCAGAGCTAGAAATTTTTGATTTAGAAATTGTGATGATGGACCACGGTTATGGTGGTGACGCACTATTTAATGAAGCTATCTCTTTTATGATTCGATGTGAGGATCAAAAAGAAATTGACTATTACTGGGGAAAACTTTCTTTTGTCCCTGAAGCAGAAGCTTGCGGTTGGGTAAAAGATCAATTTGGCCTATCTTGGCAAATTATTCCAAAAATGATGGGTGAGTTGTTGTCAAATGGTACTGAAGAAGAACTTGAAAGGGTAACCAAAGCATTCCTTAAAATGAAAAAAATCGATACCGTTGCCTTAGAGGACGCAAGAAAGGAAGACGAATGATTGATTTGAAATTTTCCATTTTACCATTTATTATTATTTTTATTGTAAACTTTTTCATTAGTTGGATCTACTATTCACCTATGGTTCCTTGGTTTAAGACATGGCAAATTGGTGTTGGAGCAGATATCAATAAAACTGAAATGACAGAAGAAGATAAGAAAAGTATGCCTAGGCTGATAGTATAAATTTCAATGGAATAAGAACGCTTTCATATTTATATATCAGCCTCCATTATATATTGTTAACAAAAGTACTGTTTTCTTTAATTGCTTCATTTAGAGATTCTTTTAATCCTTTTAAAGAAATCTCTATATCTTCCGAATCTGTTTGCCATCCACAAATAGAAATTCTCATACATCTTTAGTTATTCCAATTGGTTCCACCTATAAATAGTTTTCCATATGTATTTTTTTCTATAACAATATTAGTAAACTCATCATGTGCATATTTACAAGATTTTTCAATTAGATTTGCAATCCCATTTGTACCCAATTGTCTAATAGCTGCATAAGTTGGAACTCCTCTACCTCTCCTTGACCATTCTGGATTCCAATCAAATTGGTCTCTTGCATCTTCTGCGTGAGTCAAGTAACTTGCTCGCATTGACATTGAAGATTTGTGAGCTTCATTATTTTTTATAAAAACAAATCCTGAGTCATAAGGTTCATTCAACCATTTGTGTTCATCGCTTGCCCATGAATCTGCTTTTTCAACACCATATAAGAGATGTTTATATTTATCACTAGCATTAGCCCATAAACCAAATGCTCCATCTACATGTACCCATGCATTATATGAATGTGCTATTGGAATAATTTCATTAAAGTTATCATACACGCCTGTGTTTATATCACCAGCACATAATTGAACAATAACTGATTGCCCTGTTACTTTCTCTAAAGCTATCTTCAAACTTTCTTTTTTTTAGTTGTCCTAATTCATTTACATCAAGTGGAACAATAAATTCACTTCCCAAACCTAAAAAACGAGCTGCTCTTTCAACAGAAGCGTGTAAAAGTTTATTTGTTAAAATATGAACTTTGGGCGATCCAGAAAGTCCGTTCTTTTCTACATCCCAATCATGTTCATGTAGTAAGTGATTTCTTGCTGCTGCTAAAGCGTTAAAATGAGCCATTTGACAACCTGAAGTAAGGGCAAAACTTGTCGCTTCAGGTAATCTCAAAAGTCCTGTTAGCCAATCACCAACAATTTCTTTAATAACTGCCTCTGCTGGCGAACAAGCATAAAGTGAAGCATTTTGGTCCCATGTTGAGGTCAGCCAGTCAGCTGCTAATGACGCTGGAACAGCACCACCAATAACCCATGCGAAAAATCTACCACCTGTACTATTTAATAAACCACCTTCAACATTTTTTACTAAATCATTTATAACATACTCTGGCATTTCACCATTCGGGTTTAATGGTTTTGACAAAGCAACTCTCAGCTCTTCTAAACCTTTTGTAGCTCCTACAGGCTCTTTATCTGCCATATTTAAATAATTTGTTGCATGTTTAAGCGTTTCTTCCAATACTAGATTATACTCTTTACCTCTATTCATATGACCTCCTAATTAATCTGATGTTTTATGTAAAGTATAGTTATGTTACAAATATTTTGATATTCATTTTCGGACATTACATTTTGAAATTTGTGTTGATGAAATATTTATTAGAGATTCTTAA
The DNA here is from genome assembly GCA_049647005.1 of Acidaminobacteraceae bacterium. Classification (GTDB taxonomy): domain Bacteria; phylum Bacillota; class Clostridia; order Peptostreptococcales; family Acidaminobacteraceae; genus JBARWW01. The sequence continues at coordinate 4,258 of JBARWW010000192.1, forward strand.
AAAGATGTCTGCTATATTCAATGATCGAATATAGATATTAAACAATATCTACTCGTGATACTAATTATGGTTCTGGTGCAAAAAATATATCTTGCGTTAAAATGACTTAATCACAACATGCGGAGGAATATTATGGCATCAGAACTTTCAAATGGAAGCATTTTCAGTCAGAGATTATACTAAAATGTGTCCGTTGGTACCTAAAATATCCATTAAGCTATCGAAATTTGGAAGAGATGATGCAGGAAAGAGAATTGCATATTTCGCATACAACCATCATGTGATGGGTGCATCAATATGGCCCTGAAATAGAGCAAGGAATATGAAAGCTCTTAAAACCAACAAACGGCTCATCTAGAGTGCATAGTAAGTTTGAAATTAGAATTAACCCTACAAATTGAAACTCGAAGTACAAAATTCTTTAAACGAAACACAAATATTATTTGATTCATTGATGCAAAAATACTTTAATTATATTATACGAGGAGTGTATTATAATGAAAAATCAAATTTACAATGTGTTGAATGATATGGCTGAATATCTTTATCTTTCTCAAATGAAGCATCTTCAGGAGGTTTTGATAAAACGACTGGAAGAATGTAGTGAGGATGTTGAAGTCGTTGAGAATCATGACTATGTTGAGATGTGTTTATCTGCTAAGCTGATTGAAGGCTGTTCAGAGAGAACCATTAATTATTATAGATCTACATTATGCAATTTATTCAATTGCATATCTGACATAAATTTTGAAGAGAGAACATTCATTGTTTTTGGTAAAGGTGATAAGGAAAGACGAGTCTATTTTGATGCGAAAACAAAGCTTCATTTGAAAAAATACTTATAAGAAAGAAGTGATAATAACAAGGCTTTATTTGTTTCATTAAATCGTCCACATAATAGATTAAGTATAAATGGTGTAGAGATACGTATGCGAGAACTTGGTATAAGACTAGGTGTTGGCAATGTTTATCCCCATAAATTTAGAAGAACTATGGCAACAATAGCTATAGATAAAGGTATGCCTATAGAACAGGTTCAGCAGTTGTTAGGTCATCAACAGATTAACACGACAATGGGTTATGCAATTGTGAATCAGAATAATGTAAAAAACTCCTATAAAAAGTATATAGGATCCTAAATAATCTCATAGTGAATTCTGATATATAGGATTGTTTTAGAAGGAAATCTTCTGATTTGTAGGGTTAATGCTAGATGTTTAAACTACATAACAAATTAGGATTTAGAAGGACTATACATGAGTAGTTTCAATTATAATGACATTTATATAGAAGCTGGTAAAAAGTTACTTGTGATAACCGTGCTTTCAGAAAAACACTGTAATTTTGATTGTATATTCTCACCCATAGGAAGATCTCATAATAAAGTAGATAAAACTCAACGAATTGAAAATGTGGAAGCTTCAGAAGTCTTTGTTGGATTCACACTAAAGGTTATGGAAAAGGGGGATATAATTGGATTAAACCGCATTTCGGTCGCACCTTTTTAAGTAGAGTTCTTTGTGTTCAAGCGAATCAATATCCAAATTTGGGAAAATGGAATATTTGAATAGCAGAATTAATTATGCTATACTGACAATAATCGTAAATTCAAATTGAATAAACAAAAAGTTTTCTAGGGTTCCGCAGTTTAACTGGCTGGTCCGAGAGAAAACGCACAATTTATTGTGTTCACGGAAGGACAAAAGCCTGGGAGATATTTTAATATATTTCTTAGGCTATTTTTTATTTATAGACCATAGAATGTTATTGATCAATTTGAATAATAAACTATGGAGGTGTTTTAATGGAATGGATCTACTTATTATTAGCAGGATTATTGGAAGTAGGATGGGCTACTGGATTAAAAAAATCAGACGGATTTAGTAATTGGTTACCCAGTTTGTTGACGGTGTTAGGTATGATACTAAGTTTTTATTTTTTAGCCTTAGCTCTAAAAAAATTGCCACTAGGAACAGCATATGCAATTTGGACAGGAATAGGAACTGTAGGAACTATTTTGTTGGGTACTATATTATTTAAGGAGCCAATTAGTTTTTATCAATCATTATGTGTGTTATTAATAGTTGGTGGTATATCGGGTTTAAAATTATTAACTTAGATTAAGGAGGAGTTAAACATGAAAAAGTTTATAGTAGAAGACGACTTTTGGGGACTTTTTTCAGAGGCAAAAATAGGTGTAGTTGTATGTAAAGGAATTAACAACACCATAATAAAAAGTGATGACTTTGAATATATGTTATTACAGGCAGAAAAAGAGGCTTTAAAACATTTTCCTAATGAAGACTTTAGTAAAAATGATGTAGTTAGAGTATGGAGAGAAGCATTTCAACAATTTAAGACAAAAAAAGGTGCTAGATCATCTATTGAAGCACTATTGAAAAGAGTTAATAGTGGTAAATCTATAGGAACTATTAATCCACTTGTAGATATATATAATGCCATGTCTTTAAAATATGCACTACCTCATGGTGGTGAAGACATTGATACTTTTGTTGGCGATGTAAGATTAACGAAAGCTACTGGAGATGAAGAATTTGTTACCCTAGGAACGGACAAAAGTGCGCCACCATATGAAGGCGAAATGGTTTATAAAGATGATGCAGGAGCCATTTGTAGGTGCTGGAACTGGAGAGAGTCGGTCAGAACAATGCTTACTGAAGAAACAACCAATGCTTTTTTATGTATTGAGTTGGTAGATTTAAATCGTGCAAAAGATTTTGAAAATGCTTTAATTGAATTAAAAGAAACTGTACAGGAGAATCTAGGAGGAACATGTACTATTTCAATCTTAGATATTAATAATAAAGAAATCCAAATTGGGATTTAGGAGGACTATATATGAGTAGTTTCAGTTATAAGGACATTTATATAGAAGCTGGTAAAAAGGTACTTGAGATAAACGTATTGCCAGAAAAATACTGCAATTTCGATTGTATATTTTGTCCCATAGGAAGGTCACACAATAAAGTAGATATGCCTCAAAGATTTGAAGATGTGGAAGCATCGATGGAAATATTAGGACGGCTTCTTGATAGTGGTGTGGTAGATTTAGTGTTCATCAATTCTATGGGAGAAGCGTTTGTTAATGATAAATTGCTTGATATTATTTACATGATAAAATCCAAGGGAGTGGCCGTGCGACTACTTTCAAATGGATATCTTTTGGCTGATGAAAAGTATAAAATAATTGCAAATATGTGTGATGAAGTTATTGGAGAAGTTAAAGCAATAACGGAATTAGATTTTCAGAAACTCCAAAGACCAATCGAAGGTTATACACTTGAAGAACATCACTTTAATATGATTTTGTTTAATGAGCAATACACCGGTAAATTCATCTTAGAAGTGACAATAATCAAAGGATATAACGATTCTGATTATTCTGTATCAAAGATTAAAGGTTTAATAAGTATGATTGCACCAGACAAAGTAAATATAGTTACTATAGATGAAGAACCATTTGCTAAAAAATTAGGAATAACAAAGGAAAGATTGAGTGAAATATCAGAATTATTATTGGATTTACAGTAAGATTTTGAGAAAGGGTACCGAATTTAATATCTCCCCAAAATTAAAAATATTCGTAGACAAGCAAAAACTAGACTATCTTATTTTTACACATCAGTCATCAATCTGTTAGAAATAGGAAGAATGATCACATACATTGGCGTATTAACCAATCAGTTATTCATCAAGTAAATGATGAAGAGGCCTCTGATCAAACAACTGGATATTTGAATGTACTTAAACTGAGTATTAAGGATCTAGGCAGGGAGTTATAGTGATATAGAAAAGTTGTAGTTTGAGATAATCAACACCTCTACAAATTGAAATTTATATGTAAATATTCTAACTATCTTTATCAATTAAAGGTAGTTTTTTATTTAACTGAAATAAAATAAATCAATTTTGTTTTCAAGATCAGATCTAAGATATTTTTACTACACATTAGATGCAAATATAACTATGATTACGAAAATTACAAAAAGCCACCTAAAAAAAGTATCAACTACTTTTAAAGGATGGCTTTTATTATATTCTCTATAATCATCTGAAGTTGTTTTACTTCTTACCCTTAACTTCAACTTTTTTAAGTTTCATAACTTCCTCTTCATCTGGAGTAACATAAACTGTGCTATTTGTATTATATATAACCATACCAGGCTTTGCTCCACCGGGTTTAGATACATTCTTAACTATAGTGTAGTCTACAGGAACCTGTGATGACATCTTAGCTTTTGAGTGGAAAGCGGCTATTGTAGCTGCTTCAACTATAGTACTTTCAGGAACTTCTTTACCATGTGTTCTTATGATCACGTGTGAACCAGGTATTATCTTAGTATGAAGCCATATATCTTTGTTAGAAGCAAATTTAAGAGTAAGTATATCATTCTCTTTATTATTACGACCTACAAAGATGTCAAAACCATCAGTTGAAACAAACTCAAGTGGTTTACTTTTAACATGTTTTTTACCTTTTTTAACAAACTTCTTTTTCATATATCCAATCTCAGCAAGTTCTGCTCTAATTTCATCAAGATTTGTTGTATCGACAGTATTATCTATGTTAGTTAAAACATGATCAAGGTAAGATATTTCATCACTAGTTTCAATGAGTTGCTTAGATATTTCTATCTGGCCATTCTTTAGTTTGTTATATTTTTTATAGTACTTCTGAGAGTTCTCAGAAGGAGTAAGTCTAGGACGAAGTGGAATGGTAATTTCACTTTGATCCTCAGTATAATAATTAACTACTTTGATCTCTTCCATACCAAATTCAATCTTGTAAAGATTAGAGAGTATAAGTTCGCCGTAAAGCTTAAACTCATCAGCATTTTCAGCTATTATCTGTTCTTCTTCTAACTTGGCAAATTTGTTTTTTGCACGATCAAGCCTTTGGATAACAGCTTTTCTAAGGTTAGAGGACTTTTGATGTATACGATTTTCTTTATCTTTTTTAAGGTAGTAATTGTTTATAACATCAGTAGGGTACTCGTAATGCTCTATGGTGTACTCATCAGTGTCATACACTTTCATATCTAGGATATGAAAATCAGCTGAAGTATCACTACTTTTTTCAAATGCGATGTATCCCTTATAGTCTTTATCAATTAAAATGTTTTTGATTTTAAAAATCTCATCTGCAATAGAATTGATTTCTTCATTTGATAGTTCTTTTATATCTATATTTCTATCAATAGATACTCTTGTGCAGATATCCTTAGCAACAAGTGGGCTAAATCCATCAAAGATAATATAAATTTGCTTGAAAATCTTACCTGCCAGAGAATTTTTTAGATTGTTTACAATATCCTCATGTGACATTTCAAGTATAGATAGCTTATCTGATGGAAGAAATGAATAGTTGAGTCCAGGTAGTATCTGTCTAACTCTACTTAAGCCAAGTGGAATTCTCTTTATACTGTCGATTATAACGTCAATTTCGTTAACAAGTATAATGTTAGAGTGTTTTCCCATAATCTCTACATATAGGTC
>JBARWW010000193.1:0-4835 GCA_049647005.1 Acidaminobacteraceae bacterium
ATGTAAAGATGATGGAAATGGAGCTGTATTTGCAGATGATAACACACTTAAAAATATTAGAAAAGATATAGGTTTAGTTTTTCAAAACTTTAATCTATTTCCTCACATGAGTGTGCTTGAAAACCTAATAGAGTCACCTGTAAATGTATATAAAGTAAAGAAAGATGTTGCTATAAAAAAAGCTAATGAGTTACTAAAACTAGTTGAACTTGAAGACAAATCAAGTAGCTATCCAAGTCAGCTTTCAGGTGGTCAAAAGCAGAGAGTTGCAATAATAAGAGCGTGTATGTTAGAACCCAAAATTCTATGTTTTGATGAACCAACATCAGCCCTTGATCCAAGTCTAAGTAACCAAGTTTCAGAACTTATAAAAAAGATTGCAAAGGACCAAAATCTTGGCGTGCTAATAATAACGCATGATATGGAATTTGCAAAAAACACTTGTGATAAATATATAAGAATGGAAAATGGAAAGATAGTAGAAGAGGGTCATCCAGATCACGTTTAATATAATAGAAAACATTAAAATCCTTCCGTCAAAATTTTGGCGGAAGGATTTTAAAATTAATATGCTATAAGTTAAATTACCATTTAGCGTCTGTGATCGCTTTGTCTATTATCTTGTTACTTCTAGAATCGCCTCGTACTACTAAAGTGCCAACTTTATCTCCAAGTTCACGAGACATATCGCCGACATTTTCGTTTGAAAATCCAGCGCATAATATAAGACCATGGATATCTTTTTCTTTAACTATTTTTTTCGCTTCTATTTTAGCCATTTCAAAGTCAGAAACTAAAATAGTGTAAAATTCATAATGTGGTAATACAATTTCTGTGCGGTTAACTCCTGGATCAACATCTGGTACGAGTATTATAAATGCTTCACGTAATGACATAATTACCTCCGTAAAAATAGTTTTTGAAAAATACTTAGTAAGTATATTGTACTACAAAATAATTATAGATTCATATTTTAAATTGCTAATTGAAAAAAGTAGAATGCTTTAAGAAGTTGATCAGATTATTGATGAAGTAGCGGATAACTGGTTAGAGCTAGAAACAATCCGCTAGGCTTATTAAATGTAAAACTAAGCCATAAGTATGATGATGCTATTAAAATGCTTCAGGATGAAAATAGTGTTGTTTAAGACGTGTTTTAAGTATGGATAGGACCTTGTTTATGCGAAATTAACATAATAGCTAGGTAAAATAGTTGAATATTAAAGAATGTTACTTTTTCACATTGAAAACTGGAAAAATTTACTAAGCGTCCTTGGTTTTTTCTAATACTTGCTAGTTGTAATTTTTCAAAATTCACATAAAAAAAGCGATGATTTCACTTAGTGAATTCATCGCAAATGGTTTTTCTAATAGACTGCGATTATGCAGCTTTTTGTGTTGATGGTGCTGGTTTTTTGAAAATTCCAAAAGGCTTTCCAAATGGTAAAAATGTTTTTCCAAATGTAGCGTTTATAACATGAGCTCCAGATCCATAAAAACCTAGAATTGCTATAATAAGTTCACTCCATGCAGCTAAAGTATGGAATGATTCAATTCCAAATAAAACACTTCCAGTAAGACCGATAAAAAGGAAGTCGATGAAGATGAAAATAATAAAGAGGAACTTACTTGTTTCTAATGCTGCAAATGTCATAAATAAGCAGAAAACTAGGTATCCTAAGAATGCAAAACCTAATTGTTTAACATCTGCATTAGCCGCCATTGCTTCACCAAAAACTCCAAGCTGAATCATCCATGTCATACCGACTGAATACCAGAAGAATGCAAAAGCTCCAAATACTGTAGTACCAAAAATGTTATTTTTCTTTGCGTCATTAATACAAGCAAATAATTGGGCGCTTGCACCTAAAAACATAACCCAAGGAATTATAAATGATGTTCCAGAAGTCCAACCTAGTTTTTGTGATGCAGCTACCAAAGTAACCATCGCTAAACCAAAAAGTCCAAGTGCAGATGGGTCTGCTGTTATAATTTTTCTTTCATTTGTGTCCATATTGCTAAATACCTCCCAAAAATTATGTGAATACAACTATATTTTTACGCTCACTTCTTAAATTTATCAAAAAAAAAAAAGATTGTCAATTAATTGACATAATATTATTTAAAATGCTTAATCCTTTATATGGAAAGGGTTTTAGCTTATATAAGATAGTTGAATATGAATTCTAGTATAGGTTAAATATAGTGAATTAATTAACATATTACTTTAATAAAAAATAGCACTAATTCTACTCTAATAGCATATACAATTATTCAAAATATATATCAAAAAAATTATATGTCGAATATTATGATGCGTTTGGGTGTTGAAAATAATTATTTTTAAAAAATTGACCCTTGTAAGTGTTCAAACATAAGCTTCGTGACACTCGTTCGCCGCTCGAGGACATTTAACTATTGCTCTATGTCTGATTAACAAGTACAATGTAAATGAATAATTTGGAGGTGCAATATGACTAAAAAAATGGATGCTTTAGTTAAAAAATATGCGAAACCGGGTCTATGGTTAGAAAAAGTAGATATGCCGGAAGTAGGCGAGTTTGATGTATTAATAAAAATGAGAAAAACTGCTATATGTGGTACTGATGTTCACATATACAATTGGGATGAATGGTCTCAAGCTACAATTCCTGTACCTATGACAATTGGCCACGAATTTGTTGGTGAAATTGTAGAAATTGGACATGGCGTAAGAGACTTTCAAGTTGGAAACATAGTCTCTGGTGAAGGTCATATCGTTTGTGGTAAATGTAGAAACTGTTTAGCAGGAAGACGTCATTTATGTAAAGATACTATGGGTGTTGGCGTAAATAGAACTGGTATATTTGCAGAGTATGCATCTATCCCAATGACAAACGTTTGGTTGTGTGACACAAGTATACCTGAAGAAGTGCTTAGTATATTTGATCCACTAGGAAACGCAGTTCATACAGCGCTTTCATATGACCTACTTGGAGAAGATGTACTTATAACTGGTGCAGGTCCAATTGGTATTATGGCAGCTGCAATTGCAAAACATGCTGGTGCAAAGCAAATAGTTGTTACTGATGTAAATGATTATAGACTTGAACTTGCAAGTAAAATGGGAGCAACTCGCGTTGTAAATCCTATGAATGAAAAGTTAGTAGATGTAATGGCTGACTTAGGAATGAAAGAAGGATTTGACGTAGGTCTTGAGATGAGTGGTAATGCGTCTGCATTTGGCGACATGGTTGATAATATGTTCCATGGTGGAAAAATTGCTATGCTAGGAATTCAAGGTCCTGATACTCCGGTTGATTGGAATAAAATCGTATTTAATGGATTATTCTTAAAAGGTATTTATGGTAGAGAAATGTTTGAAACATGGTACAAGATGACAGCTATGCTTCAATCTGGCCTTGATATTTCAGATGTAATTACTCATAAGTTCCATTACACTGAATTTGAAAAAGGTTTTGAAACTATGATAAGCGGACAATCAGGTAAAGTTATACTTGAATGGTAATATATTAAATATTTTCTTGCTTGGCTTGAGCGTCTATTTGAATAAAATTTTGCTTTTTTATTCTTACTATGGCGAAACTCGCTTACGCTCAGACAGTCGTCACGTTCGAATATAAAATCTTCATTTTATACTCAAATAGACACTATGCCTAAGCAAAAAACATTGAATATATTTTGCTTGAAAGATTAAAACTATAGGGCGTTAAGGGATGTCGGTCTTTGACCGTTTGGATTTAGAACCTTAAAACCTTAACTGCTATTAAAATATTACAAAAAAAGGATGTAATTTGAGTATATATAAACTCAAGTTACATCCTTTTATTTTTTTATTAAAATATCTCAAATAATCCCTTAAAGGTTTAATCTTTTAAGGGTTTAATCTCCTAAATGTTTTAATGTTCTAAAACACAAATCCTTGTAATATTACTTATTTGTTTAGTTTAACAATGTTTAAAAATGCATCGCTATTGTTATTAATTATTTTATCATTTCCAAGAACACATCTATAGTTAGCTGCCATAACATTAGCTATCATTTTAGAGTGACTTCTAATATCGCTTGATTTAGTATTTAAAATCTCACGTCTCATCTTCTTTTTATCTTCTAAAGTTCTTCCTGTTATATAATCAATAAAAGCAATTTTTCCAAGTGTACTAGGAGTTTTAGCAGAATCGATTTTACTAATAGCACCAATTACAAACTTGAATACATCGTCATCATTTAAATCAAATTTATCAAGGAAAGCAGGGATGTTATCATATACATCAAAAGTATCAGTTAAGTTTGGATCTCTATAAGAAGTAACTGTTAAGTTGCCATTGTTATTTATACTTAGACCACAACCATAGGCGCCACCTTTTGCTCTAACGTTATCATGTAGATACTCACTGTTAAGAAGTGTTGACATAACAAACATAGAACCGTTATATGTGTGGCCAAGCTCAGTGAAGTTAGCACCTTTTCCTACAAACTGTACGTTTGAAGAAGATGCGATACCTTCATTAAGTTTAGTTTTTTCAAAATTGTGTTGAACTTTTTTTAGCTTATTTGAAGGTAAAGCTTTAATTAAAGGCTTAAGTTGAGCTTTGAAGTATTCAAACTCACTCAGATCACCAGTAAATGATATAAGTAAACCATTTACATTAAAGAGTTCATTATAAACTCTATTTAAATTAGATATAATATTCGCGCTATTATCATCAAATGAATTTAGAGTATCACTTAAGAACCAATAATAATCCATGCCACCAATTTTTTCGTCATAGCTTGCACTATCAGAGTAGTAAGATGAAAGCCTATTTGAAGCTACAGCGTTACCAGAACTAAGT
>JBARWW010000194.1:0-4057 GCA_049647005.1 Acidaminobacteraceae bacterium
TCGACATAGTAATAATATTATTATAGGTTTCATCAATTAAATATGATTTAAGTTTTTCTATAACATCAATCACAACATTTAGGTGTTCAATAATTTTTGCATCATAATTATCTTCTATAGCCTGAATCGTTACTCGTTTTTCTTCAATTTCACCAGAAGTACAATATGGACAACAATCAGATATGTCAATATAGTCTTTGCCTTTCATTTGCCAACTTAACCATTTAGAATTACTATCATGTTGAATAAAATCCTTATATCCGTCTAGACCATCGGGGATATGTTCAACTTTATTACCATCACCGAAGGCTTTGCTGAATTTACTAGATTTTGACAAAGATTTTGCAGTACCTAAGGTACTTGATAATTCATCTAAATTATTAAGTAGTTCATCAATATCACCATTATCATTAAATGTAGTTGCAATACTCTTTATTAATTCATTAATCTCATTCATTCCATCTTCATATGCTTGGTTATGTATAAAAACTAAAAAGCTATCTTTTAATATCTCATCTTCTAAAAAGACATATTGATTTACATATTCTTCATTAAAAATGGCAATAGAATTAAGAGAATCTAATCCTTCAACTGTTGGGTTATTTGTTTCAGCATCAGCGCGATACTTAAATGGCTTTAAACTGCCAATGCTTTGAGTTTCACTTACTTTGTCTTGAACAAATGAATGAATAGCCTTTGCTATAGTAGATTTTCCAGTTCCATTGATTGCATATTTAATATTCAGTCTATTCTCAATAATTTCAATATTACCATCTTCAATACTATTGCACATTTTTATTTTAATATTCATGTAATGCTCCTTTTATAAAGTTTATTTCTTATAAAGTCAGTAAACTGTAGTCTATATTATTTATTCTTTTTCATCAAAATTATTTTAGTACAAAAAATCATAAAATATATGTATAACAAGTGTTTAGGTAGGTTTTTGATTTATCTTACATATTTGTATTTCACATTTAAGTTTATAAATGAGTTTAAACCATCACCAAGATCAGCCAATTTCTTCATTTGTTCAATATTACCATTACCTGCGCTTTGATATGAGTATGAATATGTAGCACCCGTTGAAAATTGAACGTTTATATAATCAGAACCATACTCATATCCTTTTACACCTGAATCACCATTTATATCTTTATAAATATTGATATTAATCATCTCCTTATTTATATTACCACTTGTATATACATAAATTTTAATTTGAATTTAAGTATGTAAGCAATACTTATTTCCAATTTCTATTATATCAGCTAGTTATATGGAAGTGTAACATATATACATTTGTATCAATATTCGTTAACTATACCTATTTAAGAATAGTTTTCTTCGATAAAATTACCGAATGTTTATATAAAACATACTACATTGCAATACTTTTATATTTACATAATTCTTAAGTCACACATTGTGTCATAGATATGCTATCAACCATCACATTCCGAAGTCTTAAATGAAACGTATTTAAAAGCACTAAAACTCACCATAAAGATCAATTACAATCTACAGAAAAAATACTATGAGTACTTATGTTATCATTACGTACTTATCTACCAACCTATACATTCTATAATTTACCCGTCAGAAACGTTCTTACTCCATCATCGACTATTAGAATTTACACATCAATTTTCCAATTATACAAATGTGGAACTTCTTCCATTATTTTGATATACTCTAATAGTCGCATTTTGATCATATATTAGTTGATTGCGAAATGAAGTAAAGAATATATGTTAATAAAATGACAATCAAAAAGTAAAAATGGACGACCTTAACAAAGGTTATATATTCAGTTAAAAATTTATGGTTATTTATTTTAAGCTACTGTTTTAAAAGCACGTAAATTTTTTTCGAACTTTGATCTTGTCATTATAAGTACTCCAATTAATTGAGTGACACCAGCAAGCAAAATAGTTGATTTGAGAGACGCAGTATTTTGAATTTGTGAACCTCTAATATTTATAAAATCCTTTAGTTGTCCAATAGAACGTTCGCATACAGTTCTTGTTTTATAAAGATTTTTCCAAATATCAGAATCTCTTGAGTACGTTGAATTAAACCTATATTCTTCATCTATAGCTATATTAACTTTACGTCCGTATATTGCATTAGAACATGGTTCTTTGCAATCAGTAGCATAAACAGTTTCACCATTCACCACATGAGTTTTATTTAAAGGACAACCATAAGAAAATCTATCAGCTCTTAGTTTACTTATGATTGGACCAATAGGTTTCATTGCTAACTTGGTGCTGCGACAGATTAAATTACCATCAGAATTGAAAAAGAATTTATTGTTTTCATTATCACTAGAATAACGATAAGTAGAGCATTTAGAGCCGTTATTTCTTTGATTTAATGGAATAATAGGTATAATGTTTTTCTTTGAAATGTATTTGTAATTATCATAGCCGTCAAAACCAGAATCGCCTAAAAAAAATTTGAACTTATTTGAAGATTGCTTAGTAAAAAAGAGTTCTAATGATGGAATAAGAGTAGTTGAATCATATTCATCTTTAACTTCTTTAGGCATTTTATCATTATAAAATTCTTGTATAGCATCAGGAAATTGAATGTCTTGAATAACGCCTAAACCATCAGTAATAATCATTGATTTTAGGTAATATCCAAAATGGCCATTTAGGTAAGCTAAAGATATATCACTATTAGCATTAGCTTTTTTAGGCATTTTACCTTGAGCATATTTAACAGGATCAAAATTTTCAGGAGCCTTACCAGACTTTTTATAATTTTTAGATGAAGCGAGTTTTCCTTCAAAAAATTTGGGGTTATTTTCGGTAACATACGATTCAAAACCAGTAGTATCAGCAATAAGTATTTTAGAAGTAGAAGGCGAAATGATTTTCAGCTCATCGTTAACTAAGGAAACTAGGCTATCTAAAGTTAAATGAATTTGATCTAGAAAATTAATTTTAAATCTAGAAAGCTGAGATGGATGAGGTAATTTATAGAAGCCTAGAGATTTTCTTAAATCAGGAGAATCATGAAGAATTCTTAAAAGTGTAGTGTCTCTAGAAATAGATCTAAAATTTTTATAGATAAAAAACATAAGCATAGATTCAAGTGGGAATTATCTAATACGTCCCATATTTTGATAATAAGTATTGTAAAAAGAAAAAGGAATGATTTCAGAAAAAGAAATATAATTTCTGAATAATTCAAAGTAATTACTAGAAGTATCGGTGAGGAAATTAGAAAATTCTTCTCCTAGATCGAGTAAAGAAAGTTGATAATAGTTTGACATAGTTTTCTCCTTTTTTTAGGGTTTATGTTTGGTTTGGCATTAAATATATACCCAAAATGGAGAAAACTATTCAAAATAGAGCTTGTAAACAAAGTAATTGCAAAGTTTTCAGAGTTGTGCAATCACCTATATTCTTAATGAATAGGAGAGATAATATGTTAGATAATAAAAAAAATAAAGGTAAACATTTAACGATTCACGATAGAACATTTATTGAAGATGCACTTGCAGCTGGTCATATATTAAGAGATATTGTTGATCGTCTTGGTAAGGATACGACTACAGTATCAAAAGAAATAAAACGAAGCAGAATTTTCAAAGAAAGTCAGACTCAATTTTTTGGTGGTTGTATAAATCGAAGCAAATGTCATAAAAAACATTTATGTAATGATAATTGTAATGAACTTTGTAAAAAACCGTTTGTTAAAAGAAGAATCGCATAAAAATATCCAAAGTGAAAAAGGTATTCTTAACAGACAAATAAGATCCATTCAAACCGAAGGTTGTTTTGGAGATATGAAAGAAAATAATGATTTTCGCAGATTTAATTATAGATCGTCAAAAAAAGTATATAAAGAATTGATGTTGTATATGTTTGGTAAAAATATAGGTAAATATCATAAATTTATACATGATGAAATACAAAAATTTGAAGGTAAAACTGTAAGCGTGTAATAAAAGATGTATTGCATTAAAATAGGGATATCGAGATGATAGCCCTAGTGAGTTTAATTATTTATGCCTTGCAAGTTTTCTGTATTAAGTCATCCC
>JBARWW010000195.1:0-1672 GCA_049647005.1 Acidaminobacteraceae bacterium
AATTATTTAGAGGCTCATAGAGATTATGTAAAAGATCAGTACAAAAAAGAGAACTTTATTGCATCAGGAACAAAAAAGCCTAGAACTGGTGGTGTAATACTAGCTAAAGTATCAGATCGTAAAACACTTGATGAAATACTCGAATGTGATCCATTAAAAATGGCTGGTATTGCAAAATATGAAGTCGTAGAATTTATACCAAGTATGACTGGCATTGGATATGAAAACTTAAAATAAATAAAGAATTAATTTAGAGCTTATAAGTGTATGCTTGATCATAAAGGAGGCATAGCAATAGATGAAATTAAAGTCATTAGTACTTATTGTAATATCATTGTTGATTATGACTTCATGTAATATAAGTAAAGAAGCTAGCGATCCAATTATAGCAAATAAAAATGTAGATATAGAGTACAATTTAATTACCGAGAAAGCAGATGTTGATTTGATAGCGGTTGATAAAATTAGTGATGTTGAAGATGATAATAATGATCAAATTCGAATTTCAGCTACTCAAATATTGAAAGAAATAGTTAGAACAACAGTATTTGAATATATTACAAAAGAAGAAGCATCTAATATTAATGTTGAAAATATATTTGATGTAAATGTAGATTCGAACCTAATCATAAAAACTGAAGTTGGAAAAGATGAATATGGATTTGATATTATAGATAAATGTATAATTGCTTTTGGAGATAATTCTTTGACATATAAAGTTGAAAAGTTACTTTATGGAGCCGGAGTAACATCAATTTCAATTATTGATCTTGATAAAAATGATGATAGATATGAAGTTGTAATTTCAGAGGGTGAATTAGCAGATCGAATAACAAACAGGGTTTATAGAATTAGTAAAGATGGTATTGAACTTGTAGATAATTTTTGGGGGTTGATTTTAAATGTACCTGGTAACAACACAGTAAACTACTGGGGCGGAAATATATATGAAGCAAATGATCGAATTGACTTTAAAGAAGAGCTTGTAATATCATATCGTGATGTTCTTAAAAAAGAATATGTATTTACTGAAGATATTGTGGGTAAAGTTATTACGATTGATAGATATATAAAAGTATTTGCTTCAAAAGAAAATGTAGAAACGGGTGCTCCTGTAGAACAAACTGATGTAGGATTATTGCTTGAAATCCCATCTGGTGAGAAAATAAAAGTCACTAAGTTTGTTTCAGATGATCTATATCAAATTCAGCTAGAAGATGGTAGTAAAGGATACATTGGTGGTTTTCATATGGTGTGGGATTAAAATATACTTTTAAATAATTAGAAATACAAAAAAAGATTTTTCAAAATATTAAAAATCGACATACAGTATTTTTGTATGTCGATTTTAGCTATTTATTGGGATTTAATTGACATTAATCATTATTAAAATCGTTTTTTAAAACTTTATAAGCAATCAAGAGTAATTCTTCTTTTTTCATCATTACTCTTAATTGCAGCTTCAATAATTCTAATTACATTTAAACCATCTTCGCCTGTTACTATTAAAGATTCATTATTTACAATTACATTATAAATATTTCTATAATAATCTCTATAATCACCTTGTTCAGTCTTCAACTTTTTTACTTCGCTAGTGGTATTTAAAGTTCCCCAAAATGACTCAGCTTCTTCACCCCAACTATTGTCTTTTGGTCTTTTACCACTAAGT
>JBARWW010000196.1:0-9722 GCA_049647005.1 Acidaminobacteraceae bacterium
GTGTATATTTTCACTATTAATATCGTATTTGCTAATTAATGAATTAAGTTTTCCAACAAATTCTTCTGAATTAAAGGTTTGTGTAGATACGTTTATTGAAAAATTAACATTTTTATAATTTTTTAAATTCCTAGATATTATTCTAAATGTATTTTCCATAACCCACTTATCAATTTTCATAATAAGTCCTGTTTCTTCTGCTATTTTTATAAAATCACCTGTACTTAGATTTTCAAATTCGTGTTTATACCATCTTATTAAGACTTCAAATGAATATATCTTGCCATCATCAAATCTATATAAGGGTTGAAATACAAGTTCAAACTCATCATTTTCAATGGCCTTTGCAAGTGCATTATCTACTTTAATTCTAAACTCAACCTCTTTGTTAAGCTCTTCATTATAAAACTCATATCTATTTCTACCATTATCTTTTGCTTTATATAGTGCCATATCTGCATTTTTAAATAACTCCGAAAAAGTATCACCATCGACCGGATACTTTGTTATACCAATACTTATACTTGATTTAACTTCTATTTCGTTTATATTCCAAGTACGCTTTGATATTTCCATTAAATTAGTAATTGTTTTAAGAGCTTTTGAGTCTTCATTTGTCTTCTCAACAATTAGAAACTCGTCGCCGCCCCACCTATATATATAATAATCTTGAAAAGTTTTGTTTAAAAGTTTTGAATATTCAATTAAAAATTGATCACCGAACTTATGTCCATATAAATTATTTAGATTTTTAAAATTATCAATATCTATAAAAAATATAGTGAAGTTTTCTTTTTCTCTAATCCATTTTTCAATATCAGTTGATAAAACAAGCCTGTTATTTAAAGCTGTAAGTTTATCTTTATGAAGTATATCAAATATCTCTTCTTCCTGTTCTTTTTCTTTAGTTATGTTTATACCAAATGATGTAACTATTAGATTACCATCTACTGATGTCTTCATTACAGAATCATTCCATAACATAGTAATTTTATTACCGTTTATATCAAATATTGCATTTTCTACATTTATCAATTGTCCATTTTCTATTAGTTCACTAGTAACTCTATCCATAGTAATTTTATAATCTTCTGCTAGCACTGTTTTAAACCAATTTCTACCTACTAATTCTTCTTTCTTGTAACCTAGTAAGCTTAAGCAATAATTATTTACATCTAAAACTGTTCCATCTAAATTCCAAACTATTATTAATGTGTTACTTGTATTGTAAATTTCATAAACATACTCTTTTTGCTCATTTAACTCCATATTCAAAATATCTAGAGTCTTTATTTTGCTTTTTAACTCTTCGTCCATAGTTAAGAGTTCTTCTGAATAAGCAATAATTTCTTGATTTTTA
Source organism: Acidaminobacteraceae bacterium (assembly GCA_049647005.1). Lineage (GTDB taxonomy): Bacteria > Bacillota > Clostridia > Peptostreptococcales > Acidaminobacteraceae > JBARWW01. Next base: position 1,361 of record JBARWW010000196.1, read on the forward strand.
GTAGACAATTCAAATGATAGTTTTAATTTTTTTGAGTATTCTAATTTGATCAAAACATATAGCATGAAGGTAGTAATTGCAATGTAGAAAATCCCTTTATAAGTTTGAATAATTTTATATGTACTAATATCTTTTACAAAAAAAGATAACAAATTATCTGAAAAAGTAATCCACATAAAGCCAAATATAAAGTATATTAATATAACCTTCCAAGGGTTATTACTTGAGTTTTTAAGTATTTCTTTTTCTATTTTTTCAACTTCTTCTATTTTTTTCGCAACATATTTATTATATTCCATGTCTCACCTCTTATGACTCTAATTACTTAATTTTAGTTTCACCCTGATGTCATTTACTACTATTATTTGTATTGCAATAATATAATCATACCCTTTTTTCAAATTTTTATAACTACTTTATAGGATACCACAATTGTTATTTATTTCGTCGCTTTTCTAGTAATCAATCTATCATATATATAAAAAACTCCGTATATAATTGCTAAAACTGTAAACAACTTTTCAAGCGAGTAACTATCAGCTATATATCCAAATAATGGACCCATAATAATCATAAGAATTGCACGTATCTGACTCTCTATAGAGAGCATAGTTGCACGCTCAGATTTCTTCATATACCTACTAGATATCTCAACAAACAGAGGTCTTCTCACATCCTTTAACAAATAAAGAAATAAGAAAGAAATCATAATTGCGTATATCATAGATGTTTTAATAAAATATACTAAGAATACACAGATAAGAGCATTTATTATAAAGGATAGACTATATAAAAAATCAGAAGAGACTTTCTTAGTAAGTCTATATATATTTTTAGAGGCCTGAGAACTTAACATATAAAATGCAAAGTACATAACTCCAAGTATAATTTTACTCTGCTCATCTTGATTAAAAGATGCAAGGTTTGTAATCACACTTCCCATTACAAGAACAAGTATTAGTGGTTGAATATAATCTTTTATAGTTCTAAAAATTCCATCATAAACTGCTGAACTGATAATTGTGTTTTTTAGATTCATATTATTATTTAGACTCTTAAAATGTCCAAGGCCAAGAGCTGCAAATTCTTTTATGTTTATTTTTTTCCCACTTGCACCATCAAGTGAATCAGGATACGACATAATGAGCAAAAAATCAGCTATATAGGGTATAACTGCTATAAGAAACAGATATCTTAAATTAGGTATGCTTAGAACAAGTATTATAGAAACTAATGAACTAATAGCCGATCCAAGTAGACTAAAAGACCTTGTTCTACCATAGACAAAAGTCTTCTCGCTGTCCCAGTTTTTTTCTTCTAAATAGCTTATAATCATAGCCTTATGAGTTCCAGATCTAAAAGCTTCTCCAAGGCCAAAGAATAGCATGGCAAATAGGACTGCGTAAAAACTTCCTATAAAGAAGAAGACAAATGAAACTATATAAAATATGAAACACATCATAAGTTCTTTTTTCTTACCATAATGATCTGCTATAATACCTGACGGAACTTCAAATAAATATACAATAACTTCTCTAAAGGCAATAAGTGATCCTATCGTAAACAAATTGTAGCCAAGTGATAGAAGGTACAAAAGTAAATAGGGTTCAAAAAACTTTAGATTCTTAAAAAATCCATACATACAAAACTTTTTAATTTGAAAATCATTTTTTATCTCTTCATACATTATATTCACCCCATAATACTTTATATACCACATACAGTGATACTTTACTCTAGTACAGAGTAATTTACTAATGACATTATAACATTGCTTATTTTCAGTCCGAATTTACCAAATCTATACCGAGTGAATTTGCATATATAAAAGTTGACAATAACTAAACATAGCTATAAAATGATGTAATGTAGTGAAATCGGATATGAATTTTAAGGAGATAAATATGACAACTTTTAATGCGTTAAATATAAACGAAAAGATCATCGCTGGACTGAAAAAAGAAGGTATAACTGTGCCTACTAAAGTTCAAGCAGATACTATTTTACCAGCTATGAAGGGAATTGACCTTGTGGCTGAAGCAGTTACTGGAAGTGGAAAAACACTTGCTTACCTACTTCCATCATTTGAAAAAATTGACACAAGTTCAAAGGAACTTCACACTATAGTTCTAGCGCCTACCCACGAGCTTGTAGTTCAAATTAATAACGTTATAAAATCTGTTTCTAAAAACTCTGATTATCCAATTAGATCTACAACGATAATTGGTGGAGTAAATATAAAGAGACAAATTGAAAACTTAAAAGATAAGCCACATATTATAGTGGGTTCTCCTGGTAGAATCCTTGAGCTTATTCAACTTAAGAAAATTAAAGCTCACCAAGTTAAAACTATAGTAATTGATGAGGCTGACAAACTTTTATCTGATAACAATATTAAGGTTATTAAAGATGTAATAAAAACAACTCTTCGTGATAGACAAATACTAATATTTTCAGCATCAATTAGTCCTCAGGCTATTGAACGTGCTAAAGAACTTATGAAAGATCCTGAGTTATTTAATATTAGTGAAGAAAAAATCAATACTGATATTGAGCATCTTTGTGTTATGACTTATCAAAGGGATAAGATAAATACACTTAGAAAACTTATAAATGCTACAGAGCCTGAAAAGGCAATTGTATTTATCAATAAAAATGAAATGATTCAAGAAGTTACAACTAAGCTCAATTACCATGGTATAAATGCTGTTGGTATATATGGAAATGCTACAAAAGAAGCCCGTAAAAAGGCACTTGATGCTTTTAGAAGTGGAAAGTCAAATATACTAGTTGCTTCTGATTTAGTAGCACGTGGACTAGATCTTAAGGATCTTACACATGTAATTTCACTCGATATACCTGTTAACTTAAATGAATATATACACAGAGTTGGTCGTACTGGCCGTGCTGGTAGACATGGAACTGCTATCTCTATTATCACAGAGAACGAGATTCAGTACCTACTAAAAATCGAAGAAATCAATAATATAGAATTTGAAGCAAAAGAAATTTTTGAAAATGATTTAATTGATAGACAATCAGATGAGTACAATGAAGTCGACTTTGATGACATGGATTAATAATTGATTAATGTATAATTTTACTTTCTATGATATGCCCCCTATAATGAAATGTTTCTCAACTTGGAAACATTTTAGTATAGGGGCATTTTTTGATTTGAGTTTTCAAGATATTTTTCCAAAAATATAGTAACTGCCAATAAATCAGCGGCACCTCCCGGACTTATATTTTTTTCAATATATCTTTTATCGAGTTTTTCTACATATGAGATACCTTCTTTGGAAAACATTCCTCCTAGATCCAAAGCTTTAGCCGCATCATCTTTAATTTGATTTAGAGTTGATTTATTGTGTCTATAAAGTACGTTTGTATCATCTAAAATCGATATTATATATAATAGTGTGTTTATATATATTTTTGTTTTATTACTTGCCAATTTACCATGTTCAATAAATTGTTCTTCAAGATATTTTAAGCTATTTTCAAAAATCGTACTGTAGCCATTCTCAGCTTCTCCCCGTATACCTTTTATATGATGTTTAACATACATTTTTTCACCGTGAGTAAGATTTTTTATTTCGTTTAGATTTTTAAAGTCGTCACATATATGCAAACACATCTTTTTTATTGATTCTGATATTATTTCCTTTGTAACTTGTTTTTCATTATTTTCTATATATCCAATAACACATAAAATTATCCCCATAGAAAAGATAGCACCTTTATGTGTGTTAATTCCCTTTGTTTCTAAAAACATAGCTTTTTCTGCCTCTATACCTATCATTCTTAGTCCTTTTAAACAGTCCTTTGATGATATATCTTCTATATATGATCCATATTCCATAAACTCCATAAGGTAGGGCCATAAACAAGATGCACTATCTATAAATGTAAAGTAGTCCATATCATTATGAGCTCCACTATTATTTTTATCTACAAGTCCTGGCTTTGGTGAAAGATATAATTCGTAGCAAATTGATTGAATTGCCATATTTACAACTTTATTAAATTTTTTCACGAAAATACTCCTTAATTTCAAATTCTAATATATCTATATCAATATTTGAATCAACTTCTATAGATTGAAGTTTTAAATTTAAATTTGAACATTCTTTAATTATTTTTTCTATTTTTTTAGTGTTCATAGTATAAAAGCTTTTCCTAAGTGAATTAAGCATTAATATATTCTCCACTTTTGAACTAAGTGTTTCTTCATAGCTAGTTCGAGATCCCATAATCTGAATCTGAAGTTTCGCACCTTTGATTTTACACTGTATCTTTTGAGGACCTTTTTTCAAGATTAGTTTCATATATTTTGCAAAGTGAGTTTGAATTTCTTTTTCGATATATATTGTCTCATCATAAGTAATGTCAAATTTTTTATTGTTTAATAGTTTAATTTCAGATATTTTTTCTTCCATCAATTTTAAAACCAAGTTGAATTCTAACATATTTATAGGTTTTATTAAATATTTATCTATGCCTAAATTTACTGAATCCATTATGGACTCAACATCAGATAAAGCAGTTGTTATTATTATAGGTATTATAAGGTCTTCACTTCGTATTTTTTCAGCAAGTTCCACACCAGTCATAAATGGCATTTTTAAGTCTGTTATTATTATATCTGGTCTATTTTCATGATACAGTTCAAGTGCTTCTACACCATTTTTAGCAATCCACAGATTTTTAACACGTCTTTTAATGTATGCTCCAAGTTCTTCGCATAAATCGATATCATCTTCCACATATAATATATTTAAATTGAATTTTTTGATTTTGTTCATCTTATATTCCCCCTAAAGGCACATGAATTATTACTTTCAATCCACTTTCTGCATTTAATGCTTCAATTTTACCTTTAAAACTTTTTTCTATAACTGTTTTACACATATATAAACCAACACCCGAACCCTCTTCTTTTGATTTAGTAGTAAAATGATGAGTAAAAAGCTTATCAAGATCTTTATATTCTACTCCACCACCATTATCACTAATAGTTAGACGTGCATAGTCTTCAATTTTATCTATTTCTATTCTTATTAATCCATTAAGAATTTTATTAGATATAATAGCGTCACAAGAGTTTTGCATAAGTATAAATAACACCTGAGCAAAATGATTTGGATATCCATTTAATATTACTTCTTTTTTTTCATCTAATTCGATTTTTATATTATTTAATCTCATATTATCACTTGAAAAGTTATAAGCAAATTCAACCATTTCTTTAGCAGAAAACTCTTTAACATCATCTTTTGGATTAAAGAAATATCTAAAATCATCTATTGTTTTTGACATATATTCTATCAAATTAGATGATTTTTCTATTTTTTCATCTAAATACTCTTTTGTTAGTTCATTTAATTCATAACTCTCATGTATGTTTGCAAGAATCATAGAAATTGTACTTAAAGGTTGTCTCCACTGATGAGCTATGTTTCCTATCATCTCGCCCATTGCAGCGAGTCTGGATTGATAAACCATGAGTGCTTCTTTCTTCTTGTTTTCTAAAACTTTTTCATTAAACATTTTTTCGAGTTCCATATTTATTCTTTCTAGCTCAAGTGCAAATTTAAATTTATCTTCGCTTATAGACATATTATTAATTGGATTTACATTTACTTCTTTTGCAACTTCGTTGACTATATTTCTAAATCTATCTTGTGACCTAACTAATGCCTGTTCTTGAACTTTTCTATTTGTTATATCTCTTCCTATAAAAACTATACTTTCACTATCGTTTATAGTTATAATATGAGCATTTATTTCTACATATATTTCTTCTCTATTTTTAGTTAAAAGTATTGTCTCAAAATAATTTGATTTATTTTTTATAATACTTTCAATTATATTTGCAAATTTCAGCTCATTAATATCTTTAGTTATATCCAAAAATCTTTTTTGATATAAATACTCTTTTTCATATTTTAATGAATTTGAAGCTTTATCATTTACCTCATATAAATTTGATGTATTGCCAAATGAATCTACTTTAAACACAAATATGCAATCACTTGCTCCATTAAATAATTTTTCATATTTTTCTATGTTTTTTTCTATTTTTCCATGCAATTTTATTCGTTCTTCTATGTCTTTTTCTAATTTAAGATTAAGATCATTAATTTTTCTTGAATATGCAAGATCAAGCTCAAGTCGTAAACGCTTTCTGTTTATAAAAAATATATACATCATCAATATTATATAGATTATAACGAGAATAGATATTAGAACTGCACTTTTTATAGATGTTATACGAATAAAGTCGGTCATTTCAAGATAATCCATAGAAACAGTTACTATCCAAAAAAAGTTTCCTACATTTGCTGGTGAGTAGGCACTTATTTTCTTAACATTTTCTTTAAACTTGTCATGATACCATATAGAATAATAAGTTCCTACCCCTGATTTTCCACTTTTTTGTAGTTCCACTAGTTCTTCAAGTTCACTCCAATCATAATCCGGAAACTCTAATTTCCTAGCTTTTATAACGTCTTCTCCTATATCTTCACTTTTTGGATGCATAATAATTATTCCATTACTATCTTTTACTGATGCATATCCCTTGCTTCCAACTCGAATGTATTCAACTAAGTGTTTATATATCGTATCAAGACTAAATTTAGCTACTATTGTAAATTCAACTTCTGAATTTACAACATAAGGAATGTTCATATCAATATATAGCTTATTATCTTCAATATATATATCACTATAATAAAGTGTTTTTTTCATGCTACTTTTTCTTATATTTTTTTCTGCTTTTATTTGTTTTTTTACGCTATATATTTCTTCCGAATTTTTATTTATTATACTAATATTTTCTATAACGTCTGAGTTAATAGCATAATAACCTTCTATGTAAGGCACGCTTTCTATCTTTATTTCTTTTGAAAGTTCTTTTAGAGTTTCATTTGCAGTCATAATTTTAAAACTTCTTTCATAGTTTAAAAAGAATCTCTCAATACTGTCTGCTACAGTCGTTGATATAGTCAGTAATTGCTCTTGCTCTTTTGATATAAGATAATTTGTAATATCTCCAAAGTATGTAAGGGATGATGATATTATAATTATAATACCTATTATAGATATCAATATGAGTCTTATATGTTCATTTTTCATAATGCGTTTTATAATAGTTGATTTCATAATTTACCCCTTATTTTTATCTTCATAGAAAAGTTCGCTTTTTCGTATTATTTACAATAAATTTAAACCGATATTACATTATACCAAAAAATGATTTTAAGGCATCTTAAAATGCCTTAAAATCATATCTATGCTGCTACATTTTTATCTGAGTTTGCTTTTCTTAGATCTTTATATATCGGATATCCAATGCTTAAAATCGTAAGTGCAATTAAAATTAAGGAAATTGGAGATTTTGAAAACACTGCTAAACTTCCATTAGAAATTGTTGTAGCTTGTCTAAATGACTGTTCCATTGTATTTCCTACTATAACTGCAAGTATCATTGGCGCAGTTGGTATATCTGCTTTTGACATAAATAGTCCAATTGAACCAAATATGACCAATAAATAGAAATCCATAACACTATTGCTTATTGCATATGTTCCAACAAACGAAAGTCCAAGTATAATTGGATATAATATTTTTGGTGGTATTGCTAAAACTCTAACTAGCACACCAGCCATAGGTATATTTACTAGTGCAAGTATAATGTTACCAACAAACATAGATGCTATTAGTCCCCAAGCTAAATCAGGATGTTGAGTAAATAACATCGGTCCTGGTTGAAGACCAAGCATAAGTAATGCACCCATCATTACAGCAGTCGTTCCAGACCCAGGTATACCAAGTGTAAGCATAGGTATTAGTGCTCCTACTGATGCTGCATTATTTGCAGATTCTGGAGCCGCTAAGCCGATAATCTCACCTTTTCCAAAGTTCTCAGGATTTTTTGATAGTTGTCTTTCATTATTATATGCCATAAGTGAAGCCATCGTTCCACCAGCACCAGGAAGAGCGCCAATTATAAATCCAAGTGGAGCACTTCTAAGTATTGGATATTTTGTTCTATCCCATTCTTCTTTTGTAATCCAAATCTTTCCGAACTTAGTTTGCATTTTTTTCTTGCCTTCGTTAATGGATTTATAACTTTTGAATACCTCACCGAGCGCATAAATTGCTATAATAACTACTAAAAAATCAATTCCTGTTTGAAGTTCCATCATACCAAATGTAAATCTAGATACTCCAGATTGTGAGTCGATTCCAATAGTTGCTATCATAAGGCCAAATATAAGTGCAACGAATCCTTTTAGTGCATTACCTTTTGACATTGAGGCTGTAGCCGATAAAGCAAATACCATCAAAAGAA
>JBARWW010000197.1:0-1997 GCA_049647005.1 Acidaminobacteraceae bacterium
GATCAATTGTCCATAATAGAGAAATTAGCTTGTGACAAATATCAGGGATATCTATATTCCAAACCGCTTCCATTTAATAAATTAATAATTTTACTTGAAAAAAATAAAAATGCAATTGCTTTGAATGGAATGGAGATATCATAAAAAAATCATACAATAATATACTTTAAAAAGTATAATTACATAGATAAAAAAAGATGGATTAATCCATCTTTTTTTTGTGTTTAATAGTATACTCTTTTGTAGATTTTATATATACGAAGGCTATAGAAACAATTAGAGCAAGTGTTAGTATAATACTTGCATTAGTTCCATATTCACCGCCGGATACAATATTAGATCCTGCCGACTTCATATTAAGCAAACTACCACCTATAACTTTTGAACCATTAAGGCTAAATCCAAAAATACTTGCTTGAGTAAAATTCCAAGCTCCATGAAGAGCACTCATTTCCCAAAGCGAATCATTATTTAAAGTATAAAGTGATGCAAATATAGAAAATAGGAATAGATTAATTAAAGCTAAAGCAGAAATATTGGTATTAAAAATATGTAGTGATACAAAAAATAGTGAACTAATTAATATACCTAGTTGTACACTGTGACGTTCACTTATTATTGGAAGCAGCCAACCACGAGACAAAGTTTCTTCAGCAAAACCTTGAACAATAAATCCGATTAATATAAAAAAGAATCCAAAGAACGATTTGAAAGTAAATAAGCTATCAAATTCAAAACTAGCACCTCTAAAAAGCAATATAAGTGTTGAAATTACACTTATAATCAAAAATCCAACAAGAAAACCATTGAGAAATTTGTGTAATGCGTCTGTTTTACTAAAACCAAGTGTCGAAAACTTTCTTCTTTCTACAAATTTAATCCATAAGAATATAAGTATAAGTAGAGTCCCAAATGGTATTATAAGTTTTTGAAAAGAATATATAATAGTAAAATCGAGACCACCTACAAGTAGTATTAGACTTGTAAAAGCAAGCATGGGAATTGCAGATAATTTACTCGCAAGAAAAAAAAGTAAAAATCCTATAATCAAAGCAAATGGAAAAAACGGATGGATTTTGGATTGTTTTAGATCTTGTATCAATATGTAATGTTTTTTGCTAAAAATATTAACTTTCATATGACCAGCTCCTCTATGCTTAATATATCATTTTTGTTTGTTCAAAGGATTAAAGATGTGTTTCAATCTTATTAAATTTAATGTCGTGGCTAATTAATACCCAACCTCACTTGACTAAAACTGGCTTAGTTATAAATTTTTTAAATTGTGAATATAATAAAAAGTTACAAAATAAAGTTTTGGATAGATTATATGTATCCAAATATAGGCAAAAGTGATAGAATACTATATATTATTAACTAATAAAAGATAGGAGATTGAGTTTTGAATAATAAAATTTTAATATATATATTAGCACTTAGCATTTCTTTTATGATTGGGTGTTCAAATAAAAATATCAATGACAATGAAGAGAAGTTAGTTGACCCAAGTAATTCAAAATTGACAAAAATTGAATTAGATAAAAATATAGATTCGGAATTTGAAACAGAAACTGATATAAATAAAGGCAATTACAAGGATATAGACGATGAGCTAAATCTTGCAATTGCACCAAAACATTCTGGTTTGAAGTTTGATATAGATCTAGATACATACAAAAGTATACTTCCTTTAACTGATGATTGGGAGTTTTACCACGATGCAGAAAAAGATATAAAGAAAGAACTTTTGACAATTAACGGCGAAGTTTTCGATGATAGCGTTTTATTTTTTGAGTGTAGTGAGCAGTATGTTGCTATTGTTAGTGATAAAAACGACTTTTCTTCTACTTTTATAGCCTTATTAGATAAAACTGATACTGGATTTGATGTGAAGTTTGCAGAACGCTTTAGATTCTCATTTAATAGCGCAAAAGAAGAAGTTCTTATAAAAGATGATGAAATTATACTTATGACGCAGTATCCATTCTCATCTTACT
>JBARWW010000198.1:0-10663 GCA_049647005.1 Acidaminobacteraceae bacterium
TCCTAATATCATCTGGAGATATATTATATGTTTGAAGATCTATATCTGCAAACACAGGTGTTGCTCCCATGTATAAAACACAGTTTGAAGATGCTGCAAAAGACAAGGCTGTAGTAATAACTTCATCTCCTTGCCCAATTCCAGCTGCAAAGCAAGCACCGTGAAGTGCTGCAGTTCCATTTGAAAATGTAACTGCATACTTAGCTCCTACATAATTGGCTAAATCATCTTCGAACTTTTTAACATCTGGACCCGTAGTCAAATAGTCTCCTTTTAAAACTTTTATTACCGCATTTATATCATCATCATCAATATACTGTTTACCATATGCAATTAACTTGTCACTTACTGGCTTTCCGCCATTTATAGCTAAAGTCATCTATAAGCCCTCCATTACATTTTTCTTATCATATTTTTCAAATCCTCAACTGACAACCACTGACTATTATTTTCAGAATTATATTCAAATCCTTCAGTAATTTTGTTACCTCCACCTGTAAAATGTTTTGCTTTTGACCACCATTCAAAATGTGGGTAGATAACATAATAATCCTTGTACTCAAAAGTCAATCTTGAGTCTTCTTTTGTTATCATAACTTCATCTATTTTTTCACCTTCACGAATTCCTATTTCCTTATATGAACTTTCTCCAAGCATTGCAGTTACAAGGTCTGTAATTTTAAACGAAGGTATTTTTGATATGTATGTTTCTCCACCCTTTGATTCTTCTAGTGCTTTATAAACAAGTTCAACACCTTCTTCAAGTGTTATCCAAAATCTTGTCATACGTAAATCCGTCACTGGAAGTTCTTTTGCACCTTTATCTATTAAATCTTTAAAATAAGGGATCACAGATCCTCTTGATCCAGCTACATTACCATATCTTACAACAGAAAACACCGTCTCTTTATCTCCCGAATAAGCATTGGCTGATATAAACAGCTTATCTGATACAAGCTTTGTTCCACCATAAAGATTTATAGGATTTACAGCTTTATCAGTTGATAAGGCTACAACTTTACTAACACCTCTATCAATAGCTGCATCAATTATATTTTCTGCTCCAAGTATATTTGTTTTAATAGCTTCAAATGGATTATATTCGCATGCTGGAACCTGTTTCATAGCTGCTGCATGAATTACGTAATCAACGCCATCAAACGCTCTATATAGTCTGTCTTTGTCTCTTACGTCACCTATGAAATATCTCATTTTACTATCATGTTCTTTAAATAGCTGTCTAACTTGAGATTGTTTAAACTCATCTCTTGAATATATGATTATTTTTTTAGGTTTATATCGCTCTAGAGTCATCTGTATAAATTTTTTACCAAATGAGCCAGTTCCACCGGTAATTAATATCGTTTTATTATTTAACATTATTTTTCCTCCAGATTAGTTTTTTCCCATAAAGCTGGGTTTAATACTTCTTCTTTTACTTTTGAAAATTGTAATAGAACTTGATTTTTAAGATAATCTAGATCTATTTTTTTATGTAATGTTTTTAGCAACTGATTAAGTTGATTTGTATCATCAAAACCCACAACTAAATAATCTATATTATCCATGCTAAATGGATACAAAAGCATAAGCTCATATATTGATAAATTAACCTTATCTGCTATTTTTTCTAATTCACTTTTTATAAAACTAATGTCACTAGCTATACTTAAACTTTTACCATTTTCTCCAAAGAATACACCCTGTAAAAATATACTTCTAACAAATACGTCTACACCAATCTCTTTTAAAAGATCCAATACTTCATACCATCTCACATCAATAATATTAAATGGAATTTGAACTGCATCTATTTTATAGATATCTCCATTATCAATCAACTTTTGAATCTCATCTGGACTATATAGAGATATTCCAATTTTACTAATCTCTCTATGCTCTTTTAATATAGTAAATTCATTAATTAGCTCTTTATTTTCTAAGTAGTCCGAGAAATGATGGATAAAATAATAATCAATCTGTGATACTTTTAGCCGCTCTTTACTTTTTGCTAGTTCACTAGCTATATCTTCTCTTAAAGAAATATTTTTGCCTATATTTTTTATATACTTTGTGATTATAATAGGCTTATCTTTTTTAGCCTTATAAAAATCACCAATTATATCTTCACTACTACCATAAGCTGCGGCTGTATCAATAGAAGTCAGTCCACTTTTGCTAAAAAGTTCAAGTATCTCAAAAGAATTTTCTTTACTATACCCACTTTTATTGTTGATACCATAGTCAAAACCTAACTGGGCACTACCAATCACGATTTTTTGTAATCCTTGCTTTATATAATCAATAGACTTACGTGTTGAAATAACCAATCCATTGTAAAGATCATCATACAATCTAGACATATTTTTATAATCTAATTCAGTGTCCACCGTTACTCTTATATTTGATAAATCAACATTATTTTCTAGGTAGCCAATATTAAATAAATCGCTATTATTTAATATATATCTAGTAACATGCTCTTTATCTAGTGGATCACTTGTATTTATATATGCTTTTTCAATAGCTGAAAATCTAACTACTTCAACATTTGTTCCATAAGCAATTTTAGTTTTAGTTATATAGTCTAGATTCTCATCTATTAACTTTTCAATCAACAAATTTATAGCTTCAAATTCAAACAAAGGATTATCACTTGTGATTCTAACTATAAAATCAAGTTTAAACTCTTTTCCAATATTATAAAATCTACTTAATACATCATCTTCATCCCCTCTGTAATAAGGAATTTGATTTGTCTTAAGATAAGTCACAAGCTCATCGTCTGATTTTTTATTTGTTGTTGCTACAATCACATTATCTATACCTTCAACTACCCTAGATCTATTATAAACATGATGTAGCATAGGAAGTCCATTTAAGTCCATCAAAACTTTTCCTCTTAATCTTGTAGAATCCATTCTAGCCTGAATAACAATCCCTTTTCTCAAATTTATCACCATCTTTTATATATATTGGCCGCAATCAATCTTTATAGTTTCACCAGTTATATTACCGCTATCTAAAACAGTTAAAAAGTAGACTATATTTGCAATTTCCTCTGGCTTTGGAAGCTTTTTAACTACACTTTCCTCTAAAACCATTTTTTTAATAAGTTCGCTAGTATTTTTTTGACCATCTGTATCAATATAACCTGGCGCAACAATATTGCAGGTAACATTATATCGACCAAGCTCTTTTGCAACGGTTTTACTAAGACCAGTCAGAGCTGATTTTGCACTTGAGTAGGCAAGTGAACCTTCTCTACCACGCATTCCATTTACTGACCCTATGTTTACTATTCGTCCATAATTATTGTCTTTCATATGCTTTGCAACTGCAACAATGTGATGGTAGGCAGGATAAAATGTATGATTCATAGTGTATTCCATCATCTCAAAACTATGATTTATAACAGATCCATCTTTTGCACCAAATACATTGTTTACAAGTATATCAATTTTACCAAAGTGTTTTATAGTTTCTTCCACAACCCTATAAGCTTCATCTGATTTTGATGAGTCACTTTTGAAACAGATTGCGTCTTCACTGTATAAATCAACAATTTTATTTGCCGCTTCGTCATCACTAAAATAAGTGAATGCTACTTTTACACCCTCATCTAAGAGTTTAAGTACAATTGCTTTTCCAAGGCCCTTTGTTCCTCCAGTTATTAACGCAACTTTTTTCATAATGCCTCCATTAGTCTCTTAAAGTTTCTAATTTTTCATTTGATTTTACTAGTAAGTCTCTTGAGATTTCGATCATTTTGTAAAACATAGCAAAAAAATTCTCATGCTTTAATATAACTGCTGATTTTGAATGCATTTCTTCTTCATATAGGTCAGGCTCGCCATTAACCATTATCTCAAAACTAATGTAGTATGCTTGAACAATATGCATCAAATACATACTCATAGTTGGTTCATTTTTAGTGATCTTCTCTTTATGTTTTATAATCTGTTCGTGTAATTTTTCGATTTTATATTTATCTTTTCTATCAATTTTATCTTTACTATTTAATATTGATTCAACAAATGCTTTATTTCCTTGAATTAACACCACACCATCGTAGCAGTGTTTTAACATATCATTTAAATCTTTTTGTGTATTTTTATATATTTTTGATATACGATCAAGGTCATCGTGTATATTATCTGCTGAAAACACTGATAAAAGCTTTCCAATTTGATCCCTCGGGAAAAATTCTTCGCCAACATATTTCTCAAGCGACTCACTAAGTGGCATTACTTCAGTACCTTCTATAAATGCTCCACCCTCAGTTGAATTTATTGTTCTCACATTTGATTGATGCACATCTATCTCATATCCTTGTCTAAAGGTATTCCAAATTTGATTTGTCTTTATCATTCCACCATTGTTGGCTTTTACTAAGATTTCGCCTGGTTGAACGTTTTGCTTATCTCCAAGAGTAGCTCCAATTGCATGTGTAAAACCATCTTCACTATAAGATAAATCCTGACCAATTAGAATTATTGGATCACATCCAAGTGCATCTGCTATTTTATAAGCCATATTACCTGATGACTGCTTTATGTCAAGTATGCCTCTTTCAACACCAAGCCATTTAAAGTGATTAAAGTTTCTATACACCATTAGATACTTTCCATTGTAAGCCTGATAAGCTTCGTTAGGAACTACTGGTGTTGCAGCGTAGTAAACACCATCAAGTTGGTCATCAGTAAACCCTCGTACTAGCTCCGCAGTAAGCGGAACCCTCTCAAGAGCTGTTATAAGATGTGGTTTTACTCCCATTTCAAGTAAAATCTTAAGAGAAGCATCAGGACAAATTATCAAAGCTTTATCCTCTATCCCTTTCAATAAATGCTTGTTTTTATTAAGAGATGGACCGGTTGAAACAATTATTGCAGGCTTTTTCTTGAATTTATCAAATAGTAAGTTGACTCCAGGACTAGTAATAATTTCTTTTATATTATCTAAAATATTTTCCAAGCCAATCAATGAGTCCCCTGGGTCATTACCATAGTAACTAAGTATGTACTTTACAACTTCTCTAATTTGTTTTAATGCACTCATATAATACTCTTTATTTAGGCCTATAACCTTATCATAATATATAACTTTTAAAGTTTTCACAGCATATAAGACACCAGCATTAACTCTTATATACTTTTCTGTGATACTTAAAAGTGATTCAATTTCATCACCTAGAACAAGTAAGAAAGCTTTATTATTTAACATACTAGATATATCTGCAAAAAATAGAGCTAGTTTAAATAACTCTACATCTCTCTCAATAGCTATCATACCTTGAGAATTTTGCTGATTTGCATAATATTTTGTAAAAAAATAAGTTTGATAACCCATGCCATAACCAAGATAAACCACAAGTTTTGCATTTTTAAGTTTTAACTTATCGAGTTGTTTTTTTGGTCCTAGCATTGGTTCTTCCAAATCATACAAAAATTCATTTTTTTCAATATTATAAACGTTATACTGATCACTTTTACCTGTTTTTGTCAGCATATATTTTTTATTAATTTCACATTTATCAATAAGATCGTAGTAATTTGGATATTTGATTTTAATTGTTTTCATATTACTTTCATATCTTTTCATTTCTTCCGTTTTTATTACGTCCGTTGAAATATTAATATCATTTGCCATATCGCACCCCTTCTATACTTTTACTATTATATCGACAAAAACAACTTTAATGTTTAGTCTTTTAGGAAAATACATAAAAAAAAGACCAGCAATTTCGCTGGTCTTAATCTATATCTTAAAATATTATCTTAATAACTGTAATACTCCTTGTGGTGCTTGATTAGCTTGTGCAAGCATTGATTGAGCAGCTTGTTGAAGGATGTTATTCTTAGTGAATGTCATCATTTCTTTAGCCATATCAACGTCTCTGATTCTAGATTCAGATGCTTGTAAGTTCTCAGCAGAAGTATCTAAGTTTTTAATAGTGTGCTCTAGTCTGTTTTGAACAGATCCTAATTTAGCTCTTTCAGAAGAAACAGCGTTAATAGCGTTATCAATAACTGTAATTGCAGAAGCAGCAGCACTATGAGTAGATAAGTCTAGTCCAAACTGAGTAGCAGTATTAGTAGCAGCATCAACTACGCTTGCAGCTGTAGCAAAACCAGTTCCACCTGCAGTAGCAGATATAAGAAGAGCTTTTGAACCCATATCGCTTATAGATAAGTCTAGGTATTGACCAGTATTAGCACCAATTTGGAATGCTAATGAAGCATCAGAACCTGTAGTATTATCTTCAATAGATATTGTAGTCGCAGAAGCTGTAGTTATAGTAGCTCCAGCAGTTGCAGAAACAGTTATACCATCAGCAGTTGCAGTAACTGCACCAGTTAATGTTAAAGCAGCTGTGTAAGTTGAACCACCAGATTCTATACTAGTACCAATTGTTGAACTTGAAGTTCCAGTAGTAAGTGAGTAAACATGACTCTTATCTAATGCACCAACTGAGAATGAAGCACCTTCGCCATTATCAAAGATATTATCTAAAGTCACAGCAGCAGTACTTGTTACGTCAAATGAGAATGTAACTCCATGCTCTGCGAAGGCAATAGTGTATGCTCCACCAGCTGTTAAAGTAGCACTTGCAGCAAATTGGTCAAGTACTGTAGATCCACCTGAACTGGTTCTAGTTAATACAAATCCACCATCAGCTCCAATAGAATTATCAAAGTTTATTGTGTATGAACCTGTTAATGCAGTAGCATCATAAGATAAAGAATCATTTGCTATAGTAGTGACAGCTGTTGTACCGTTAAATAAATCAGCAGCATTCCAACCTTGTAGGTTAGTTCCTAAGTCTTCATCCGCAACACCAGTCTCAAAAGTAATTGTACTTGCAGCTGACCAACTTGCAACATCATTTATCTCAAATGAAACACCATGATCGTTAAATGTAAATCCACCAGTTGCACTAGCAGAAATTACGTCATTGATTGTTACATTTGCACTACCTGAACTACCCGAAACAACAGTATTATTTTGAATTCTAACTTCAGTAGCACTTATCTTAGTGATTGTCCAACCAACTGTAGAACCAGCAGTTGCCATTACAGCATTAGCTGCGCCAGTGTCAGTTACATCAACAGCTATTTTGTTATCAACAAATACAGCACCCTTAGGATCAGCATCTGCAAATGATAACGCTACCGTAGTAACTCCAACTCTAGCTACCTTTGAAGTAACTTTACTAATAGAAACTGTAGCAGCACCAGTAGCGCCTTCAGCATTAACTAAAGTAATAGCAGCTCCACCTACAGTAGTTGCGCTTGTAGCAGAAAGCTTAACGCCAGTATCTAATGTATTAGTTTTTTCACCATTTAATAATTTCATTGTATTGAACTCTGTAGTTTCAGCGATTCTATTAACCTCTGAAGTTAACTGAGTAATTTCTTCTTGAATTTGATCACGGTCTAAATCAACGTTAGTATCATTTGCCGCTTGAACAGAAAGTTCTCTCATTCTTTGAAGAATAGCTTGTGATTCATTTAATGCACCCTCAGCTGTTTGAATTAACGAAATACTGTCCTGAGAGTTTCTAGAACCTTGATTTAAACCTCTAATTTGGCCTCTCATTTTTTCAGAAATTGCTAAACCAGCAGCATCGTCGCCAGCTCTGTTAATTCTTAAACCTGAAGATAATTTTTCGATAGACTTCGCTCCATTAGCAGAGTTGATTCCAAGTTGTCTGTTTGTATTCATAGCCATTAAGTTATTATTAATTCTCATGATTAATTCCTCCTTGAGTTATGTTGGCATCCTTGCCATAGTATTTTGTGAAGATAATCCTCGGCCGATAAATTACCTTACAATACTATTATCGGTAGATTTGCTTTTAACTTTACACTTTTTTTAAAAAACTATAAATTTATTTTATCTTTTGATTTAATGAATACTTTAAATTATACTGTACTACTTGAAAACCCATTTTTGTTTTTGCATTTATTACAAGTGGACTCATAAAATCCACAGTCTTTTTTCAAATCATTTCACAATATACTTACCCAAGTTTTCTAATCAAAAGCAATAAAAAAAGCTGAGTAAATTTAATATTTACAAAGCCTTAATTTTTAAATTTATTCATCTTTTTTCATCAACTTCTTCAACTCACTTAGATTATGAGTTTTCATTGTTGCTGATTTGTTTTCTTCCATTATCTTATCATAAACTTCTTTTCTATTAACTTCTATGCTCTTAGGAGCCTCTATACCAATTTTGACCCTACCATCTTCTATTTCAACTATAGTTATCTCAATGTTATCTCCAATAATTAAACTTTCATCCTTTTTTCTTGAAAGAACCAACATTACCTTTCCTCCAATTTGTTTTCTTTAAATACAAACTGCTTATATCTATAATTTTCAGCAAGTATCTGCTGTTTTGCACGTTTGTTATTTCTATTTATAATTATTGGGGCTTTAAGATTTATAGTTGTATTGCCAATATCTTCAGGTATAACCGTAATAGAAAAAATATCTATCTCTTCAGATGACTTAATTCCCATTTTTTCAACTAAACTCTCTGATAATTCAAAATCGTAATCCTTAACAAATACAAATGGTGATGTAACTATGAAATAAAGTCTATGATCCTCGATTGATTGTAAATAATGAAATGGAACTTCGTCTACAGGGTTAAGTATCAGTATGAACTTTTTCATACCTCCAAATCCATATATACCTTCTTCAAATGTTATAATATCATCATCCAAATATTCAACTTGTCCTACTACTTCAGTTTCTATTAACATACTTACCTCCGTTATACTTTTTCATCAAATTTATCATTAACCACTGTAATCTCTAAACTATTTTTTTGCCTTATATATGTTTCAATTTTTCCTGGTGTATAATCTAAAATGGGTTTTTTTGTATCCACTGTAATTTCAGCAGATCCCTCATCTACAGATATATCTATAGTACCTTCGATAACATCAATTGTGGCTCCTGATTTTGGCATAGTAACCATATTGAAATCATCCTTTGATTTACCTGTTGAATTATTAAATGCCATTTCCGCAATCGCATCTACATTGTTTTTAATATTAGCTAGTTGATTTCCCTCTTCAACCTTTTTGCTTATATTAGCAGCCATTCTGCTCATGGCTTCATCTGAATTATCACTGCTAAGTTGAAGGATACCTTTTAATCCGGACTCTGCGAAAGCTTGTTTTTGATCAATTTGAACCTTAGGAAGTGTAGCTTCCACTCTTACCTGTGCATGTTTATTACTAATCTTTACTTCTGCTTTTGGTTGTTCAATACTTTGTTTTGAGTCTTCACGTTTAATTCCAATATAAGCATTCTGAGATTTCATCTCTATTCTCATAATATCACCTCGAAATCTTTACTCTAATTAAAATATTATCTATCTAAGAAAATCTATAAGCGATGGTTGAATTACTTTTGCTCCAGTTGCAAGCGATGCATTATAAACATTTTCAGCATTTTTTAGGTACATTATAACTTCTGACATGTCTGCATCTTGAGCATTACTTAGAAGCTTGGTAAAAGTTACATTATTTTCGTTAATACGACTTATAATCAACTCCATACGATTAGTTCTTGCACCTATATCAGATAGATTTGTTAGAACTTTACCGATGTTATCATCCATTTTACCTATAAATTGACCTACAAATTCTCTATCACCAATTGCAATAGCTGCTATAACGTCATCAAAATCCTGTATCATTTGGCTTTTATTACTTTTTACTGGTAGTATCTCTAAGCTTGGGATTTCTCCCTCACGAGTAGTACCGTTAGTTGAAAATTTAATTCTTCCACCAACTTCGCTAACAAGGATTTCATTATTTGTAAATTTTTCATTTATTGAATTTTGAAGCGCACTAACAAGATTAGCAGTAGTTGCTGGACTTGGAAGATCCTTAATTACTATTCTTTTAGTATCACCGTTTAACATTATAACAAATTCTTTTCCATTAAAATTAGTACCCACATCTGCGTCACTTATAACATTTGTTGACAAAGAAGCTTCAATTGAAGTATTTCCAAGGTTTGTAGCAACAGAACCCTCTACCAATCCACCACTGCCACCATACTGTACATTTGTATTGTGAATATCACCTCGAACAAATTCTCCGCCATCATCTGTAACATCAAGATTCATCTCACCACCATCTGCAAATACAAATGTTTGAGTTGTTGAAGGCGCACCATCTGCAAGTGTTTTAACAAGAGTATCTCCAGTTGCTACTTGTGTCATAGTCACTTCATTTAGAATCGTCAAATCAATTTGATCACCGTTAAAGGGAGAATCAGCACTAGCATCATCATTACTATCTGATGCCCATAAAGCTGATAAATCAAGGTCAAACGTAACATCGCCTAAAGTTATGGATTGTGTACCAGTAGACCCTGCATCAACTGTAACATCTACAGTATCAAGAGCGGCGCCATTAACTAATGTAAAAGTGTAGGTTTCATTACCCGCTAAACCAGCTTGCGCAGTCTGATCCATCCGAATTTGGAAAGCTGTTGCATTACTATAGCTAGAAGAATTACTTATATCAATATTTGAAACAATTGTAGACAAAGTGCCTGCACCATTATCTAATCCGGTCACAGCTGCACCAGTTTTAATTGTATAAGCTCCTTCAGTCGCATTATCAGCTACTAAT
>JBARWW010000199.1:0-2361 GCA_049647005.1 Acidaminobacteraceae bacterium
ATATGGAACATACCATTTTAAAGTTAAGCTAAAAAGTAATTCTAAAGGCCATGGACTAATTATGCCTGAAATTGCAACTGCATATAAGCTTTTTATAGATGGAACAGAAGTATTTGGGATGGGAACAATCGGACGAAACGAAAGTGAACATATCGCTAAGTTTAAAACAGACACAGTTGTATTTAAAACATCTAATGATGAATTTGATGTTGTGATTCAAATTTCAAACTTTGATTATCGTATTTTTGGCATGTTAGATAATATTGCTATCGCAAATTCAGAAACGATAAAAGGGCATAACGACCTAATTTATTCAAAATCAGCTGCCCTTAGTTCGGGTGCATTCATATTAGCTGTTTTCTATATATCAATTTATATATGGTTAAGAAAAAATAATGAATACCTATATTTTGCCTTATTTGCATTTGTTCTAGCCGTTAGAACCTTGACTTATGATAATAAACTACTCTATGAGTTTTTTGATTTAAAGTGGAAAACACAACTTGATATAAGTCTCCTAACAACAATTTTCTCTATTATATTTTTGATTCAGTACTTTAAAAATTTATATAAGGAAAGTGACAAACCATTTATATCTAAGGCACTACTATATATATACCTTCTGATGATAATACCTATTTCTATGAGTACGGGAACAGTTGTTAGAGGTTATCTAGTAAATATAATGATAGTAGTTGAGTTTGCTACAGTACTATACTTCATATATATATTATTTAATGGTGTGAGGAAAAATATAGAAGGATCAATTTTAACATTAGTATCAATGTTAACTATACTTATAGCATACTACTTTGACGTTAAAAATGGATACATTCAAAATTATATAACTTACTCGCTATATTTACTTTTAATTATGCAAGGAGTAGTTCTTGGCATGAAGTTTTCGAATTCTTATATTAGACTTGGCGAAGCTCGTAATGACTTAAGTGTATATGTTGATACCCTAAGAGAGCGAAATAATGAGCTTACAGAATCGAGAAATGATCTAAGTGAGATTAATAGGAATCTTGATAAAATAGTTTTAGAAAAAACTAAAACAGTTAAAGCTCTGCTTGATAATGGCGAACTTAAGGTTATGTATATAAATCAAGATGTGATGATTGGAAACGAATATAGTTATAACTGTTTTGAGATATTTGGTAAAGAAATAAGGGATTTAAACTATATAGATCTAATGCATGATGAAAGTGATGATGACAAGGCTTTCAATTTAGATTTAATAAAAAGAATATTTATAGAAAGTGATAAAAGTAAAAAACAAGTTTACATGAGTCTTCTACCGGATGAATCTAATGTCAATAATCATGTTTTGAAAATGGCTTATAAGCTTATTAATTTAGAAGATAAAGAACTTATAATGATTATAATGGATGATGTAACCAAAGAAAGAGAACGCGAGATTAAATATTTGGATGAGATACGTGAAATAAGAGCAATGCTTAGTGTTGTTTTAGATGTTTCAGAGTTTAAAAAACTTGCAAATGACTTTATTGCATTTTGGGACTTTGAATTTGAACGCTTGTATAAGGAAAGAGAAAGTGACTCTGCATTTATAGATAAAATGATGAGAGAAGTACATTGTCAAAAAGGTAATTTTTCAATTTATCAAAGACGCAGGGTAGTAAATAAGCTTCATTATATAGAAGAAGAAATCTTATCTTTCATTGATGAGAGTGAACTAGAAGAACTGATAAATATACTAAAATCTCATAAACTAAGTGATTTTATTAAGGAAGATATAAAGGCTATGAGTAAAGTCTATGGCTACAATATATCGCTTGATGAAAATTATTTAAAAGTAAAGGAATCTAAACTAATTGAAATTACTAATCTACTTGAGGGCAAAGGTGCTGATTATGAACTTATATCAAAGGTTGAGGCACTTCGTGATGTTAGCTTTGATGTTATAAGCAAGAAGTACCAAGAATTTGTATCGCAGAAAGAGGCAGTTCTTGGAAAAGAGTTTAAGAGTCTTGAGATAAATGGTGGGAATGTACGAATTGCTTATTCGAAAATTGCGCATATGAACAATATACTTAATATATGTGTTAGAAATGCAATTTATCATGGAATTGAAACTCCAGAAGTTAGACGTAGTAGGAGTAAAAAATCTAAAGGTAAAATAGTTGTATCTATATATGAAGAAAAAGATAAATATATACTTTCTGTATCAGATGATGGAGCTGGTATAGATATAGAGAAATTAAAGCAGAAGAAATTTGAGAAAGATATACTAAATTATATGAGTATATCTGATGTAACTTATGAAGATGCTATATCTATGATTTATGAAGATGGAGTGTCATTAGCAGAAAACCTTAGTGATATAGCTGGTAGAGG